>JAADGT010000111.1 GCA_013152215.1 Deltaproteobacteria bacterium | reverse complement strand
CACGTCCGCTCCCACCACCGTCCGCCCGGCTTCCGCGATCTCCAGGAGGCAGGCCTCGAACTCCCGGTAGCTGAGCCCTCCGGGCTCCGGCGTGCCGGTTCCGGGAACCACGGAGGGGTCGAACACGTCCAGATCCACGGTGAGGTAGATCGGACCTGTCGTGCGCGACAACGCCTCCCGCACCCCTTGCCGGGTCGCCGGCCGCAGGGTGCCGTGGGTCCGCATCCAGCGGAACTCCTCCCGGGTGCCGGAGCGGATGCCGAACTGCACGAGCCGCTCCGCCGGCACCGAGTCGAGGCACCGGCGCACGGCACACGCATGGGATCGCGGGTCGCCCAGGTACTCCTCCCGGAGGTCGGCGTGGGCGTCGAAGTGGACCAGGACCAGGTCCGGGTGGCGCCGAGCGTGGGCCCGCACGAGGGGGGCGGTGACCGAGTGCTCCCCGCCCAGGGCCAGGAGCCGGTGCCCTCCGGCCAGGAGCCGTTCGGCAGCCTGCTCGATCGGACCCCACGGATCCAGCGGGGCCAGGTCCAGGTCGCCTAGGTCGGCCACCAGCGATCCGTCGAGTTCCGCGTCCAGGGCCGGGGAGTAGGTCTCGAGGACCCACGACGCCTCCCGGATCGCGGCCGGGCCGAAGCGGGCGCCGGGCCGGAACGAGCAGGTGCCGTCGAAGGGCAGGCCCAGAAGCGAAAAGGGCGCGCCGGGCGCGCCCTCACACTCCAAGAACCCCCGGGGCCTCAGGTTCATGACCGGAGCGCCTCCTCGAAGTACGTGGGAAGCACGAACGAGGCCGTGTGGATCTGGGGGTTGTAGTACCGGAACCCGCCGGACAGGGCGGCCACCCGGTCCGGATCGGGGGCCTTCTGGGGATCCGGCCCCTTGCTCCCGAACCCGAATGCCCAGAACCCGCCGGGGTAAGTGGGCACCGAGGCGGTGTACGGCCGGGCGATGGGGAACGAGGCGCCCAGGTTCCCGAGGATGTTGCGAATGTCGGGCGCATCGAAGAACGGTGACCCGATCTGGGCGCTCAGAACGCCGTCCTCCCGCAGGGCTCGGTGGCAATCGGCGTAGAACGATTCGCTAAAGAGGCCCAGGGCCGGCCCGATGGGGTCGGTGGAGTCCACGATCACGGCGTCGTACTCGGCGGTCTTGCCCTTCACGAACTCGATGCCGTCGGCGTAGTGGATGGTGAGCCGCGGGTCGTCCAGGGCACAGGTGAGGGCAGGGAAGTGCTCCTTGCATACCTCCACCACCTTCTCGTCCAGCTCCACCATCTCGACCCTCTCCACCGTGGGGTGGCGCAGCACCTCCCGGGCGCTGCCTCCGTCGCCCCCGCCGATGATCAGGACCGAGCGGGGGTTGGGATGGGTGAACAGGGGGATGTGGATGAGCATGTCGTGGTAGATGAACTCGTCCTTCTCGGTGAGCATGAAGATGCCGTCCAAGAGAAGGACCTTGCCCAGCAGGGCGGTCTCCACCACGTCGATCTTCTGGTAACGGCTCCGGCCTGAGTAGGGGTAGCCGGTCACCCGAACCCCCACGGCGTAGCCGTCCCGATGGACTTCCCGGAACCACAGGTCGAAAGGTTGGTTCATTGGCTCTTCTCCCATAGCACGACGCCGGCGAATGCAGCGCCCTTGTTCTCCACCTTGTGCTCCGCCTCGGCGGTGTGGATCTCCCGCACCGCGACCCCCCGGGCCCGCATGCCCTCCTCGGCCATTCTCACCACGATCTCCCGGCTGATGTCGGCCCGGCCGTAAGCCGAGTACTCCATGATCAGACCGGGTTGACCCTCGTCCTCCGGCACGGCCACGGCCACCGCGGCCGAGATGATCTCGCCGGGCACCGAGCAGGTGATCGCGGCGTAGGCCACCGGCACCAGGGCTCCGGCGGGCAAGGACACCGGGGCCGTGGGTCGGCACCCCGGGGGCAGGATGCTCGAGACCTTCACCAGGTTGGTGTTCCCTACCCCGGCTCGGAGGAGGGCGGCGTCGAAGGCGTTGAGCTCCATGTACCCCTCGGCGTCGCCCGCCACGAGAAAGTAGTGGGTCGGAGTGCGGATCAGCACGGTTCCCTACACCGCCACGGCAACCGGTTTGTGGCGAAGGGGGCCGTCCACGTCCAACACCCCCCGCGGCACCTCCCGCGTCTCGGTGCGCTCGGCGCCGAGCTTCTCGGCCAGGTAGTGGTGGGCCGTCCACGGGTTGACGGAGTCTCCGCAGGTGAACAGGTCCACCGCGGCATAGCCGTACTCGGGCCAGGTGTGGATGGCCAGGTGGCTCTCGGAGATCACCACCACTCCGCTGACCCCGTGGGGGCTGAACCGGTGGAACACGCTCTGGACGATGGTGGCCCCGCTCACCACCGCCGCCTCCTTCATCAGCTGTTCCACCCGCTCGGGGTCGTTGAGGACCTCGGGGTCGCAGCCGTAGTACTCGCCCAGGATGTGCCGGCCAAGGTTTTGGACCAACGTACTCACCTCCTTGCCCAAGGACGGTTCAAAAGCTCGGGGGGCTGGCCACCCACAACACCGTGACGGGCCGTTTTCCGGAGTTCTTCAGCCAGTGCCTCCGGTCGGCCGGGTAGTAGAAACAGTCGCCCTTCCGGGCTCGGTGCACCCGGTCTCCCAGGTGGAGGTCCACCTGGCCGGCAAGCACGAACCCGAACTCCTCCCCTTCGTGCCCCCCGATCGGTTCGGTGGACGCGCCGGGGTCCAGCTCCACCAGCACCGGCTCCATGAGATGCCGATGGGCGCGGGGGATCAGGAAACTCAACAGGAACCCCGGCTCGGACTCCCCGGACGGCACTCGCTCCTCCCGGCGGAACACCACCGGATCCTCGCGGTCTCCGTCCTCCCGGAAAAACTCCCCCAGCGTCACCCCCAAGGCGTTCAGGATGTCCTCCAGCGTCGCGATCGAAGGGGACGTGGCATCGTTTTCCAGCTGAGAGATGAACCCTTTGGTCAGGTCGGCCCGATTTGCCAGGTCTTCCTGGGTGAGGCCGGCCTGGAGTCGAAGTCTGCGAAGTCTCTCCCCAATCTTCAAAGCGGACCTTCCAGACGTTTAGAATGTCTAAACCTCGGGTTCGTTTACGAAGCCTAAACCCGAAGTTTATCACGGGGGCGCCTACATACCGGAGTCTCCCGGCGGAGTCAAGCGTTTTTTCCGGGAAGGCGAAAATTTGACATGACGCCCGCTGGGGACTATTAGAAGCGCCGTACCACTCTCCACGTGGCCGCCGGCTGCGTGGCCCCACGAACCCGAGGGCCCCAGGCCCCCGGGGGAGGAGAATGACCATGGAGTCGGGTGATGCCCAACCTCCGAGTGCCCTGTTTTCACTTCGCGCGTTCCTGAAGACTTCGGTAGCCGTTCTCGGCCTGCTTCCCCTGCTCGTATCGCTTTCGCCTCCGGACCGGGCGCGGCCGGAGCCGGCAAGAGGGCCCGGCCCCGCATCGGAAGGGGGGTTGGTGCTGTTCCGTCCCACCTCCGCCCAGGAGCTGGCGGCGGTCCTGGACCGGGTGTGGGCCGAGGTCGAGGAGGGAGGGGTGCCCAACGTGGCCCCCGCCATCCTGCCGCCGGGGCTGGACCGGTTCCCGGTGGCCCGGCGGAAAGAGGTGTTCGTCCGGGCTGTGGTGCCCCACGTGGTGGCGGCGAACGAGCGGATTCGAGCCCAGCGCGACTCGCTGGAGGCGATCGGCCGGAACCTGGAGCGTGGTGGCCGCGCATCGGAGGTGGACCTCCTGTTTCTTCTCGATCTGGCCCGGCGGTATCGGGTGAAGGTCGACCCGACGGGAGTGCGGGCCGACCCTCGGGCCGTGGTCGATGCACTTTTGCAACGGGTGGATGTGGTTCCCGTCCCCCTCGCCGTGGCCCAGGCCGCCCTCGAGTCGGCATGGGGTACCTCTCGGTTCGCGGTGGAGGGCAACTCGCTGTTCGGCCAGTGGGTGTTCCGGGCCGGTGCCGGCATCGCGCCCCGCGACCGTCCGCCCGGGGCCCGGTATGCGGTGGCTGCGTTCCCGGGACTGGCCGAAGCCGTGGACGGATACCTCCGGAACCTGAATACCCTGTGGGCCTATGAGGAGTTCCGCCGGTTGCGGGCCCAGGCGCGGGTCGAAGGTCGCCGGCCGGATCCCCGGGAGTTGGCGTGGGGGCTTCTGCCCTACTCAGTGAGGAGGGAGGCGTACGTGCAGGAGGTGCTGGACGTGATGCGCCAGAACCGGCTGGGGCGGTATCAGGGGGTGCGGCTCGTTCGTCTGGCCCCGGAGCGGATCGAGGCGGCCCTGTGCGGGACCCGCTTGGCCTCCGGCCGGGAAACGGTGGCTCCAGACGCATGATCCCCGGGGGGCTGGACCGGGCCGGGCACCGGTGCGCCCGATGGGCAGGGGCGCTCGCGGGCCTGCTTATGGTGCTGGGGGCCCCGGTCGGGGTGCGGGCGGAGGCGCCGGAGCCGGTGCGGATCCTCCTGTATCACCGGGTGGGCGACAGCCGCTACCCGTCGACCAACGTGTCGCTGGAGGCGTTTCGGGCCGAGATGGCGTGGCTGCGGGAGGCCGGTTATACCGTCGTGTCGACCCGTACCCTCGAGGATCACCTGCTCGGAGGTCGAGTCTTGCCTCCCCGGCCGGTGGTGATCCAGTTCGACGATGGGTACCGCAGCGTACTGGAGAACGCCTGGCCGGTGCTCCAGGAGTTCGGATACCCTGCCACCGTCTTCCTTCCCACCCGCGCCCTGGACCGGGGGTACTCGGACTTCGTCACATGGGACGAGGTGGAGAGGTGGGCCCGGGAGGGCATGGAGTTCGGGGTCCACGGGCACGCCCACCAGCGGCTAGGCCGTGCCGAGCCGGGGGAGTCGGCCGGGGCGTACGCCCGCCGGGTGCGCGACGAGTTCGCCAGGGCGGTGGAGCGGTTTCGTTCCCACGGACTCCCGGTCCGGTGGGTTGCGTATCCCTACGGGGAGTACGGTCCCGAGGTGGTCGAGGCGTGCCGGGAGCTGGGGTTTCGGCTCGGGTTCACCCAGGACCCGGGCGCCGTTCCGGAAGGGGCGGATCGGCTTCTTCTCCCCCGGTTCGCGGTCGTGGGGACCCTGGGGGACCAGGCGCGTTTCCGGGAACGGCTGGGATACGGGGCCTTGGCTCTCGCGGACCGGCGGCCCGAGCCGGGTCCCCTGGCGTCGGCCGAGGTGGAGCGTTTCGGGGCCAGGATCGTGGAGCCGGCCCGGTACGATCGGGTGGTGAATCTGTTCGTGAGCGAGCTGGGTCGGGTCGAGGCCCGCTACGACCCGGCCACCGGACGGGTGGAAGCTCCGGGAGCACGGTTGAGGCGGCGCGTCAATCGGGTTCTGATCTCGGTGCGGGAGAAGGCCACAGGCCGCTTCGCCCTGGCCTCGTGGTTGCTGGTGGGGCCGGGGGACGAGTGAGGAAGGTGGCCCTCCCACAGGCCCCTGCGGGGCCGGGCACCAGGGAAGGGTAACTTTATTGACCTGGCGGCAAAATAGGCGTGGCACCTCGGAGGGCGGGACAAGGGACCTGCCTCCGGCCGGGTGCGAAGCCGGGCATCGAGATTCGCCGCGCAGGCACGGGACCGAAGAGCTGGTTTCATGACAACTCGGTGGAATCCTAACTCTTTCGCGGTCCGACCGTCAGAGGCGCTGCGCGGCGAGCCAAGGAGCCGCGCCCGGCGCTCCAGCAGACCCCATGCCCCCGAGGCCTTGGCGGCGGTTCGGGGAAGCGGCCCGGCCGCCTAGCTGCCTAGCCGCCCAGCCGCCTAGCGGGCCGAAGGCCCCCGACCGAGTACCGAAGCTACAAGGAGAAGGAACATGAGAACCGCGCTGGCGATCGTTCTCGCCGTGGGCCTGGTGACGGCCGCGGCGGCGGCCGGCAACCCCAGGGTGGCCCTCAAGACGACCAAAGGCACGATCGTGCTGGAGTTGTATCCGGACAAGGCGCCGCGTACCGTGGAGAACTTCTTGCGATACGTCCGGGAGGGGTTCTACGAGGGCACGGTGTTCCACCGGGTGATCCCGGGGTTCGTGATCCAAGGCGGGGGGCTCACCCCGGATCTGCGGCCCAAGCCCACCCGTGCACCGATCCCCAACGAGGCCAAGAACGGGCTTTCGAACCGTCGCGGCACCGTGGCCATGGCCCGGACCATGGTGGTGGACAGCGCGACGTCGCAGTTCTTCGTGAATCTGGCCGACAACACGTTCCTGGACCACCGGAACGAGACCCCCCAAGGGTATGGGTACGCGGTGTTCGGCCGGGTGGTCGAAGGGATGGACGTGGTCGATGCGATCGCAGCGGTGCCCACGGGCACGGTCAAAGGGTTCCGGGACGTGCCCAAGGAGGCCGTGGTCATCGAGTCGGCCGAGGTCCTCCCGATGGGCCCGGGGACGAACCCCTGAGCCTTGGGCCGATCGGGAAAAAGGTTGCCCACCCCTCCTCCAGAAGGAAATTTTTTTCCCACCATGTAACCTAAATATCCGTACTCGGATCCTGTCCAGGCCCACGAGGGTAGTTCGATTCCCTTGTGGGCCTGCCTTTTTTCGGTCTTCGGTCGACGGTCTATGGTCTATGGTCGTCGGTCAGGGGCGGCTCTCGAGCCTCGGGGGCATGGGGGCTGCTGGAGAGCCGCGTGCGGCTCCTCGGCTCGCCGCGCAGCGCCTCCACCGCTCGCACCGCGAAATCGTTCGTGCCGGCCGGTCCGTCATGAAACCACCGCTGATGCCTCGTGCCTGCGCGGCGAATCTCATGCCCGGCTTCGCGCGCGGCCGGAAGCAGGCCCCATGCCCCGCCGCCGGCAAAGGCCCCGGACCAACGTTAAAGTCACCCTTCCCCGGTGCCTGGCTCCGCAGGGGCCTGACGATGCTTCCCACGAGTTTCGGCTGAGAGGGTGAGGAGGCCGCAAGGCAAGAACCTACTCGTGTCCGGTCGGCTACGGCCGATGGCCAGCCCCACCGACGAGCCAGCTCACCCTTTCCTCGACCGCCTGATCGGGGGGATCGGGCCCCCGATAAGCTCCGGATGCCTGTGGTGGACGGGCCACCTTCCGGATCCGGAACTCCCTTCCCGGGCCGGACGCGGGAACGGAAGCCGCAACTTGGCACACCCCTTGCTTTCCAGATGCCCGTTCCTTGCGTTCCTTCGTTTCTCCCTCCCCCAACCAACGAAACGACACTGATGAACCCTTGTTGCATCCTGGTGATTGAGTCAGACGGCCTCACCGCCGACCATCTGCGAGCCTTGGCTCGGGAGGATGGGTTCCAGGTGCACCATGCCGCCAGCGGCTCCGAGGGGATCGGTCTGCTGGCGGCCCTGCGGCCCGAGGCCGTTTTCGTCGATGTGAACCTCCCGGACATGGACGGCCGGAAGGTGCTCTCCGAGATCCGAACCCACGGATTCGGGAGCCTGGTGCTCATGCTCCTGAACCGCCGCGACGTGAACGCCGTGGTGGAGTGCATGAAGCTCGGCGCGTTCGCTGTCCTCGAGAAGCCCTGCGACCCCGACGAGCTCGACGCCACCCTGCACCGCTTGCGGGACCGAATCCGGCTCGAGGAGGAGGTCCAGACGCTTCGCAGCCGGGTGGAAGAGGGGTCGCCTTACCAGCTCCTGTTCGGACACAGCCGCCGCATGCGCGAGGTCCAGGCCATCGTGGACCAGATCGCAGACACGGACATCACGGTGTTGATCCGCGGGGAGAGCGGCACAGGCAAGGATCTTCTGGCCCGGGCGATCTATGAGGGATCGGCGAGGGCCAAAAGGGCGTTCGTCAAGGTGAACTGCGCGGCCCTTCCGCGCAATCTCTTGGAGAGCGAGCTGTTCGGGTACGAGGAGGGAGCGTTCACCGGCGCCCACCGCACCAAGAAGGGCAAGTTCGAGTACGCCGACCAGGGCACCATCTTCCTAGACGAGATCACCGAGATGCACGTGGATTTGCAGGCCAAGCTGCTCCACGTGCTCCAGGACAAGGAGATCTCGCGGTTGGGCGGCAAGGAGCCGATCCCGGTGGACGTGCGGATCATCGCGGCGACGAACCGAGAGATTGAGGAAGAGGTCCGCCAGAAACGATTCCGCGTGGACCTTTTCTACCGGCTCAACGTGGTGAACATCGTGTTGCCGCCGCTCAGGGAGCGGGCCGAGGAGATCCCGTTCTTGGCCGAGCAGCTTTGTCGGAAGTTCGCCCGACAGTACGGCCGGCCCGACGCGCAGATTCCCCAGGACCTCCTCAAGGAGATGGAGACCTATCCGTGGCCGGGGAACGTCCGGGAGCTGGAGAACTACGTCAAACGCATCGTGATCGTGGGCGACGTGGACGGTGTGCGGCGGGAGATGCTCTACCACCGAAGGGCCCACGAACAGAGCGCGATCGACTCGCAACGGGAAGAGATTCCTGATTTTTCCGAGTTCCAGGGCAAGACCCTCAGGGACGTGTCTCGCGAGGCGGCCCGGGAGGCGGAGCGGCGGGTGCTGCGTCGGGTGCTCGACCACACCCGTTGGAACCGGAAGAAGGCGGCGCAGATGCTGGACATCAGCTACAAGGCTCTACTGTACAAGATCCGGGAGACGGGGCTGGAATGACCGTTCCCCAGGGCGCGGCCCTGGTGAGCGGGGGCAGATCGGTTCCTCGGCGTGACGGGAACGAAGGAGGCTTCCATGATGCAGCGGATCGGGGTGTTCCTCGCGGCACTGGTACTCACGACGGGTGTCGCCCTCGGGGCCGGCGGTGGGGTTGCGGAGCGGCCGGCCTACCGCATCGGTGTGGAGGACGTCCTGGACATCCAGGTTTGGAAGAACCCCGAGGTGTCTCGCCAGGTTTGGGTCCGGCCCGACGGCCGGATCACGCTGCCGCTGGTGGGCGAGATCTTCGTGGAAGGGCTGACCCTGGCCCAGCTGACCGACGAGGTGACGACCCGGCTCAAGGAGTACTTCACGGATCCCGTGGTGACGGTGAGCCTGGTAGAGATCAACAGCTACACCGTGTACCTGCTGGGTCGGGTGAACAGTCCTGGTGCCATGAAGCTCCGGAGCCCCAAGACGTTCCTGCAGGTTCTGTCCATGGCCGGGGGGTTCCAGGAGTTCGCGGACACGGACAGCGTGATGCTGTTGCGCTGGGAAGGGAACAAGGAAAAGCGGATCCCCGTGGATGCCGAGTCGATCTTGAAGCGGGGCGAGGGCGATTTCGTGCTCCGGCCCGGTGACGTGATCGTGGTGCCATGAGGGGGGCGGTGGGGATCGCGGTGGCCGTCTCCTTGGCCGCGGCCCTCCCGGCACGGAGCGCCGACGGTTCAGGGGCCACGCCCGATCCGTTCGAACGCCAGCTCACCCGGTACCGGGAGTTCCTGGACTACGGGGGGTACGAGACCTCTGTGGAGGGGTTGTTGCCCAAGGGGGCCGTGTCCCGGTGGAAACTCTCGGTGGGCCTGGGGGCGACCTATACGGACAACCTGGATCAGGACGCCCGCCGGCAAGAGGCATGGTGGGCCAGTGGGTCCTTGGGGGTGGGCTGGGTCCGCCGCACGCCCCGGCTGCTGGGCTCGGCGGACTATCGGTTCAGCACGGGCCTCTACGAGAGCACGGCGGTCGACCAACGAAACACCACCCGCCAGTCCCTGGTGGGTGGGCTGCGGTGGCAGGCCTCCCCCCGGCTCACCACGTTCGTCAGCGGCCACGCCACGCAGAACCTCGAAGAGCCCATCGGGGGAGGGCTCTCCGGAGTGGCGGCCGGGTACCGGAACCGTTCCGACGAGTACTCGATCTCCGGGGGCTACACCTGGCGGCTCGCGGCCTCGGTGGTCCAGGACGCCTCGTATGGGTTTTCGTACCGGAACTACGTGTCGGAAGAGGCAACGGGCGAAGACACCCGTTCCCACCAGGTCTCCGCGGGCCTCGCCTGGGGAAGAGGCCGCATGGGTCGGTGGCGCCTGAGGTACGGCTATGCCAGACAGGAGGAGGTGAGCACGGGGGGCGGTCGCCAGAATCACACGGGCTCGGTGGGGTGGAGCCGGACGTTCCTGCCCATTGCCGATCCCAGGCCGACGACCGTGGGGGTCGACTACTCCGTGGATCGGGGTCTGCCCTACGACGGGAACCGGTACTGGAACCACTCATGGAGCGTGAGCCTTGGTCGGTCCTGGTCGCCCCGGACGACCACCTCGGCCCGGGTGGGGTACCAGTGGGTGATGCCGGAAGACGGCCAGATGGAACGTTCCGTCACGTGGGGGGTCGACGCGAGCCACCGCTTCACCGAGTACACCGCGGCCTCGTTGGGGGCGTCAGAGGGGTGGTCGTACCAGCCCGCCACCTCCCGCACCTCGTTCACCCGGCTCACGAAGACCCGAAGGGTGAACGGCTCGCTCTCCACCCGGTGGGGACGCAGCCTCACCTCCCGGCTCTCCGCCTCAGTGGTGGACGCACGGGTCCAGGGAGGAGAGGGCGTGCACGAGGACGACTACTGGGAGGCCTCGGCCTCGGCCGAGGTGTCGGCGAAGGTGGGGCGCGACGGGTTTTGGGGAACGGGATACCGGTTCTCGCGGCGGATGGCGGACCTGCCCGACGATCGGTTCCGGCGCCATCGCTGGAACGGGTTCGTGCGGTGGAGCCTGGGGCGGGTGTGGGACGTGCGGGTGACCCTTACCCACGACCGGCGGACCTACGACGTCGTGCCCGACTCGGACTACCACGAGAACCGGATCACCGCGAGCCTGAGAGCGGCCTGGTGAGTGGGCCGGAGACGAGACGAGGAAGCGCATGAGCAAGATCCTGAAGGCCTTGGAGAAAGCAGGAAAGGAGGGGGCCCTGGAGGTGGCGGTGGATCGCAGCCCCGCCGATCCGGTGGCCCCGGCGGATCCGGCCCCGGTTCCCGGCCGAATGCGCCGACGCCGCAAGGCCGGCGTGGTGGTCACCCAGGCTCCCGACCCCGAGACCCTGCGGGGCGTGGATCCCCACGTGGTGGTGCTCCATAAGCCCATGTCCGTGATCTCCGAGCAGTACCGCGGAATGCGAAGCCGGATCGAGCGAGCCAATGCGGACGGGAAGATCCAGACCCTGGTCATCACCAGCGCGTTCAAGGGCGAGGGCAAGAGCGTGACGGCCACCAACCTGGCCTCCGTGTTCGCCCAGGACGCCACCAAGGCGGTGCTCTTGGTGGACGCGGATCTGCGCAGGCCCCGGATCCACAAGCTGCTGGGGATCCGGGGGACCCCGGGCCTCGGGGACCTGCTCCGCGGCCGGGCGACCCTGGCAGAGGTGCTCCAGACCACCCCGTTCTACGGGCTTTCGGTGGTGACGGCCGGGACCGTGGAAGGGCATCCGGCGGAGCTGCTTGCGAGTCCCGAGTTCGACGACTTCATCGCCCAGGCGCGCTCCCAGTTCGATTACATCGTGCTGGACACCCCGCCGCTGCACCCGATCAGCGACGTGAACTTCCTGGCCGACGCGGTGGACGGCATCGTGCTCGTGGTCCGGGCGCACAAGACCCATCGGGGGCTGGTGCGGCAGGCGGCGGAGACCATCCCCCGGGAGAAGCTGCTGGGCACGGTCCTGAACCGGGCCGAGAGCCTGCGCAGCGGGTACGGCTACGGATACGGGGGAGCAGGTTACTACTATTACAAGTACTACTGATGCTCGAATCGAGAGCCCTCGGGGGGCGGGGCAAGGGCTTCATGGATTCCGGCCTCTGATACGGCCGCGCCCGGCTTTCCGGCAGGGCCCTTGCCCCTTCGAGCAGGGAGCGATAGCGCCTGTTGATCCGCCGGGTTGATCATATGAGTCGGCACGCCGGGGGGATTGAGGAGATTTCGGGAATGCAGGAGGCCAAGGCATGCGCCGCGCGCTGACGGTGCGCCACGTGACGCTGTTCGTGGTGGAGGACGCGCTCATCCTCGGAGCCGTGCTCGCTGCCATGGGCCTTCGGTTTGGAGGGGATGTCCGCTTCCTGCTGGGCGATCCGTTGGAGTGGATGCGGATCGGGCTCGTCGTCCTCGTGACCCAGATCTGTTTTTACTACCACGACCTGTACGAGCTCACGGTCCTGAACAGCCGCCGGGAGCTCATGATCCGTCTCCTCCAGGCCCTGGGGGTTGCGAGCATCCTGTTGGCGTTCGCCTACTACGTGTACCCCGACCTGATCCTGGGGCGAGGGATCTTCGTGTTGTTCGTGGCGATCGTGATCGGGGTGGTGGTGCTGTGGCGGCTGGGGTATACCGCGGTACTCTCGACCCGGGGCTTGTCGGTGGGCATCCTGCTCGTGGGGGCGGGAGACCTGGCGCGGAAGGTGTACCGGGAGACCCAGGCGCGCAAGACCCTGGGGTTCCACGTGGTCGGGTGTCTGGCGGCCGAGCCCGACGGGGCGCCAGATCGCCCGGGGCTGCCGCCGGTCCTGGGCGGGTACGAGGACCTGCTGGAGGTGGCGGCCCGGGCCGACGTGGACCGGGTGGTCGTGGCTATCGCGGAGCGGCGGGGAAAGTTCCCCGTGCGGGGGCTTCTGGAGCTGCGCCTGTCCGGCAAGCCCGTGTTGGACGGGGCCGCGTTCTACGAGGAGCTCACCGGCAAGATGCTGGTGGAACACCTTCGGCCGAGCCAGCTCATCTTCTCCGAGGGATTTTCCAAGCACCCCGTCACGCTGGCCATCAAGCGGCTCGTGGATTTTACCGCGAGCCTGTTGGGGCTTGTGATCTCCGCCCCCATTTGGGCGGTCATCCCGCTGGCCATCAAGCTCGACTCGCCGGGCCCCGTGTTCTTCCGACAAGAGCGGGTGGGGGAAAGGGGCCGAAGGTTCGAGGTGCTCAAGTTCCGTTCCATGCGCTCGGACGCCGAGAAGCACACCGGACCGGTTTGGGCCCGGGACAACGACGATCGGGTGACACGGGTGGGGCGGTTCATCCGCAAGACCCGGATCGACGAGATCCCCCAGCTCATCAACGTGCTCAAGGGCGAGATGAGCTTCGTGGGTCCGCGGCCGGAGAGGCCGTTCTTCGTGGAGCAGTTGGCCCGGGAGATCCCGTACTACGTCCAGCGCCACACGGTGAAGCCGGGGGTGACGGGGTTGGCCCAAGTAAAGTACAGTTACGGCTCCACCAAGGAAGACGCCTTGGAGAAGCTCCGCTACGACCTGTATTACATCAAGAGGATGGGGTTCTGGATGGACGTGTCCATCATTTTCGAGACCGTGAAGGTGGTGTTGTTCGGCAAGGGTGCCAAGTAACCGCGCGGGGTGACGCGGCATGTACACCGAGTTCTACGGGCTGTCGGGCCGGCCGTTCTCCCTGACGCCGGATCCCGACTTCCTGTACCTGAGCAAGAACCACCGGGAAGCCCTGGCCCACCTGACCTACGGGGTGGAGTCGAGGAGCGGCTTCGTCATGGTCACGGGGGAGGTGGGGGCCGGCAAGACCACCCTCTTGCGGACACTGGTTCGGAACCTGGGGGACTCCCTGGTGCTGAGCCAGGTCACGAACACACGGGTGTCGTACAAGGAGCTTCTGGAGCTCATTCTCGAAGATTTCGGGCTGAACCCCAGGGGACTGTCGAAGACCGCGCTCCTGAGCACCCTGAACGAGTTCCTGATCGAGCGCTACCGCGAGGGCCGCAACTGCGTGGTGATCGTGGACGAGGCGCAGAACCTGGCGGTGTCCACCCTCGAGGGCCTGCGCATGCTCTCGAACCTCGAGACGGAGAAGACGAAGCTCCTCCATCTCGTGCTGTCCGGTCAGCCCGGCCTCAGGGATCTGATCGACAGCCCGGAGCTCGAGCAGCTGCGCCAGCGGATCACGGTGCGCTACCACCTGGGCCCGTTGAGCGTCGGGGAGGTGGGGGAGTACATCCAGCACCGGTTGAGCCGGGTGGTGGCCGACCCGGAGCGCGCCCCGGTGTTCCCCGACGAGGTGGTCCCGATCATCCACCAGGCCACCGGTGGCATCCCCCGGCTGGTGAACGTGCTGTGTGACGCGGCTCTCCTCCATGGCTATGTGGAGGAGACCCGGGAGCTGGGGCCTGGGCTGGTGCGGGAGGTGGCGGAGCAGGTTCGCAGGGACCAGGAGGGGCGCACCGAGGAGACCGCTCCCCGACCCGAGGAGGACCAAGCCCTCAAACGTCGGGTGGACGAGCTGGAGGCCCGGCTGACCGCCGTGGCGTCGGGCCTGGCCCACGGGGCGCCGGCCGGGGGATCGGAGCGGGCAGCCCTGAGGCGGCTCCGCCAGAAGCAGGCCGCACTGGCCTCGCTGGAGAAGGAACTTCGCAGGCGCCTGTCCGAGGTGGAGCGCCGGGAGGCCGAGTTCAACGAGCGGCTGGTCAAGCTCAAAGAACAGTGGAAGCGGCGGATGCGGCTGCTCGAGGAGGCCCGACGGGGCCTCCTGGGGGGAGAGTGGGAGTTCCCGGCGCCCAAGGTGTTCGTGTTCGACCCCGACCCCCGGGTACGCAACGCGGCCTGCGAGTGGCTCGAGGGGGCCGGGATCGCGTACGACGAGGCCGAGAGCGCGGAGTCCCTGGAGGAGTGTCTGGCCGAGGCCGGGGCGGCAGGCTGGTTCAGCGTGGCCGTGGTCGGAAGCGGCCCCGACGACCTGGAGAACGTCCGGACGGTCCGAGAGCTCGTGGAGGCGTTCCCCCACGTGCCCCTCATCTACCTGAGCGACGTGGACCTGTCGCCGGTCCGGCGCCGCATCCTGGAAGGGGGCGCCAGCTCGTTTCTGGAAAAACCCCCGGCCAACGGGTTGTCGTTTGCGGCCCACCGGGAGGCCATGGAGCACCTCCGGGAGGACCTGCTCCGGGTGGTGGAGTTCCTGTACCGGCAGCATCGGGCCGTGTTCGAGACCTTCCGGCCGGCCGGACGCGGCCCGGCCGGCGATGCCGAGGAAGAGGCCTCCCGTCTCGGGGACGAAGAGGGTGAGGCGGCCGAGGGGTAGCGGGAATCGACGACAGCTTTGGCCCAACGAACCGGGATCACTGCCATGCGAAAGAAGCTCGGACAACTCCTGATCGAGTTCAGGATCATCACCAGCGAGCAGCTGGCGGAGGCCGTGGCCGACCAGCGCCGCACCGGGGAGCGGCTGGGCTCCATCCTCATCAAGAAGGGGTACGTCACCGAGGAGGACCTGGAGTACCTCTTGTCGCGCCAGTTGGCGGTGCCGGCCATCAACCTGGCCAAGTACGAGATCCCCCGGGAGCTGGTGAGCCTGGTGTCCGAGCGGTTCATGAAGAAGAACTATGTCGTGCCGGTGGAGCGGGACGACAAGACGCTCACCGTGGCCATGGCCAACCCCCAGGACTACCGGGTGATCGACGAGCTGCGGTTCATGACGGGGCTGCGGGTCGCACCGGTGGTCTCGTCGATGTACGGCATCAAGCAAAAGCTGCGGCAGCTGTTCCCCAAGTCCGAGAAGTGGGAGGACGCCCTCGACCTGAAGGCCCAGAGGGAGCTGGAGATCATAACCCCCAGGAGGAGCAGCAGGGTCGGGAGGAGAACCTGGAGGACGCCTTGGAGTCGGCCTCGGAGGCGCCGATCGTCAAGATCGTGAACTCGATCCTGCTGGCGGCCCTGGACAAGAAGGCCACCCACGTCCATATCGTGCCCGAGGAGACCGCGGTGCTCGTGAAGCTCCGGGTGAACAGCCA
The DNA here is from genome assembly GCA_013152215.1 of Deltaproteobacteria bacterium. Taxonomy (GTDB): domain Bacteria; phylum Desulfobacterota; class Deferrisomatia; order Deferrisomatales; family Deferrisomataceae; genus Deferrisoma. The sequence continues at coordinate 4,887 of JAADGT010000111.1, read as the reverse complement.
CCTGGAGACCCTGGTCACGCCGCCCCGGGAGTACGCCCAGAACCTGGTCAACCGGCTCAAGATCCTGAGCGGCATGGACATCCTGCAGCGCCGGCTCCCCCAGGAGGGGTACTTCCGGGTGCGCAGCGAGGACCAGTTCTTCGATGTGGACGTGGCCACGTTCCCGGTGCGCAACGGCGAGCAGGTGGTGCTCACCTTCCAGCAGCCGTTCTCCAAGGAGGAGCTCCGTCTCGAGAACCTGGGCATGACCCCGGAGATGCTCGAGGCGTACCGGAAGGTGATCGCGGCGGACCGGGGGCTGGTGCTGGTGGTGGGTCCCCCGGACAGCGGAAAGACCTCCACCATCTACGCGAGCCTGAACGCCCTGAAGAGCCCCAACCGGGTGACCTTCACCTACGAGAACCCCATCAAGAACCGGCTGGCCGACATCAACCAGGCCGAGCCCAACGAGCGGGCCGGGTTGAGCTTCGCCCAGGGCCTGCGTGCCCTGGTGAAACAGGACATCGACTACCTCATGGTGGGCGAGGTGCCCAGCACCGAGGTGTTCTCCACCGTGGTGGAGGCCGCCCTGGGCCGCACGCTGGTGTTCGCCCGGATGGTGTTCAACAACACCCTGGGGGTGATCCCCCACGTGCTCGAACAGGGGGTGGCGCCGTTCATGCTGTACTCGGCCCTGTCCGCGGTGATGGGCCAGCGGCTGGTTCGACGGCTGTGCCCCGAGTGCCTCGAGTCGTTCGAGCCCCCCGGCCCGGTGCGGGAGGAGCTTCGGCAGGCCACGGGCCGGGACAACCCCCGCCTGTACCGGGCGGTGGGGTGCCGGGCCTGCGGCGGCACGGGGTACCGCGGCCGGATCGGCGTGTTCGAGCTGCTGGTGCCCGACGATCACATGCGACAGCTCATCCTGGCCAACGCCCCGGCCGAGGAGATCGCCCAGGCCGCCCGGGACAACGGCTTCCGCACCCTGATCGAGGACGGCCTCACCAAGGCCGTGGACGGCATGACCACCTACGAGGAAGTCCGGGGCATCAAGTAGGCGGGGACGGCTCTGCCGACCCCTCCCTCCCAACGATCGTGCGAGCGCGACCATCTATCCGCTGGGTTGATAGAGAGAGCCAGGGACTTGGAGCCTTCCAGCCTTCCAGCCTTCCAGCCTTCCAGCTCCACGTCCACGGTGAACGCGTTCACCGTGGACGTGGAGGACTTCTTCCACGTCTCCGCGTTCGAGGCGGTGTGCCCGCCCGACACGTGGGATCGGTGGGAGCTTCGGGTCGAGCGCAACACCGAACGGATGCTGGCCCTCCTGGCCGAGCACCGGGTTCGGGCCACGTTCTTCGTGCTGGGATGGGTGGCGGAGCGGTGCCCCGGGCTGGTGCAGCGCATCCACGGGGCCGGTCACGAGGTGGCGTGCCACGGCCACGGCCACCGCCGCGTGAACACCCTGGACCGGGAGGCGTTCCGGCAGGACGTGCGGCGGGCCAAGGCCCTCCTCGAGGACCTCGTCGGCGAGGCGGTGCTCGGGTACCGGGCGCCGAGCTACTCGATCGGGCCCACCAGCCTGTGGGCGTTCGACGAGCTGGTGGAGGCGGGGTTCACGTACGACTCCAGCGTGTTCCCGGTGCGCCACGACCTCTACGGCCTGTCCGAGTGGCCCCGGTTCCCGTTTCGGCTGGAGCGCCTCGACGGCGAGGGCGCGGGCAACTGGGTGCCGGCGGGAGGCCGGGGCCCGGACGACGCTCCCACCCTCCTTGAGGTCCCGATCACTCCCGTTCGGCTGTGGGGCCGAAACTGGCCGGCTGCCGGCGGCGGGTACTTCCGGCTCCTGCCCTACCCGGTGACCCGGTGGGCCCTGAGGCGGATCCGCGAGCGGGACGGCCGGCCGTTCGTGTTCTACGTCCACCCCTGGGAGATCGATCCCGCCCAGCCCCGGATCGAAGGCGCCGGCCTCAAGAGCCGGTTCCGCCACTACCTGAACCTCCACCGGACCGAACCCCGACTGCGGCGCCTGCTGAGCGAGTTCCCTTTCGGCCCGATTCGGGAGGTGGTGCCCGGTCTGGTCCCCCCGTCTCCGTGAGCCCCGCCCCGGCCGGCTTGCCCTTTGCCCCCCCGGGGGTACCCTAAGGGCCTTCCCCCGAGCCCGAGAAGGAAGGAGCCGGGATGTCCCTGCCGTTCCTGGAGAGTTCCGCGTATCTGGAAGAGCAGTACCGCCGGTACCGTTCCGACCCGACCGCGGTCACGTCCGAGTGGCGTGCCTTTTTCCAGGGGTTCGAGCTCGGGGTGGCAGGCCCCACGCCGGAGGCGACGGACCTCGTCTGTCGGGTGCTGGCCCTGGTGGAGCGCTACCGAACCCTGGGTCACCTGCTGGCGTGCCTGGACCCCCTGGCCCCGTGCCCCACGGAGCATCCCCTCCTTGCCCCCTCGGCCGTGGGGCTGGCCCCTGGCGACCTGGACCGGCCGGTTCGGGTGCCTGGGTTCGCCGACGATCCGGTCCCCGTGGCCGAGGTGGTCGCCCGGCTGCGGGCGATCTACTGCGGTCCGGTGGGGTACGAGCTCGCCCAGGTGTCGGACCCGGCCGAGAAGGAGTGGCTCCGGGCCCGGATCGAAGGGCCGAGGCCGCCGTTGGCCCCGGCCGAGCGGCGCCACGCGTTGGAGCTCCTCGTCCGGGCCCAGGCCTTCGAGGAGTTCCTCCAGAAGCGCTACCCGGGCCAGACCCGGTTCAGCCTGGAGGGGGCCGAGACCCTCCTGCCCCTGCTGGCCGCCGCGGTCCTGCGCCTGGGGGCCCGGGGGGTACGCCACGTGGTGCTGGGCCTGGCCCACCGGGGCCGGCTGAACGTACAGGTGAACCTGCTCGGCCGGGAGCTGCGCGACGTGTTCTGCGCCTTCGAGGCCAGCTACGACCCGCAGGCCGTGCCCGGGGGCGGGGACGTGAAGTACCACGAGGGGTTCCGAGGCCGGGTGCGGTACGGGGACCGGGAGGTTCGGGTGACGGTGCCGGAGAACCCCAGCCACCTGGAGGCGGTAAACCCGGTGGTCGAGGGGATCGTGCGGGCCCTCCAGGACCGGCAGGGAGGCCCGTCGGCCACGGCCGCGGTGCTGGTGCACGGGGATGCGGCGTTCGCCGGCCAGGGGATCGTGGCCGAGACCCTGAACCTCTCGCGCCTGGAGGGGTACGCCACGGGCGGCACCCTGCACGTGGTGCTCAACAACCAGATCGGGTACACCACCCTGCCCGAGGCGGCCCGGTCCACCCGCTACGCCACCGACATCGCCAAGATGCTCGAGGCCCCCGTGTTCCACGTGCACGCCGAGCATCCCGAGGCGGCGGTGCGGGTGGCCCGGATCGCGGCCGACTACCGGGCCGCGTTTGGAAAGGACGTGGTGATCGACCTGGTGGGGTACCGTCGCCACGGCCACAACGAGGGGGACGAGCCCTACTTCACCCAGCCCCTGATGTACCAGCGGATCCGGGACCGGCCGCCCGTGGCCCGCCTGTACGCGCAGGAGCTGGTGGGGGCCGGGGTGGTCTCTGCCGAGGACCCCGAGGCCGTGCGCCGGGCGTTCGACGAGGTGCTGGACGAGGCCCACCGCTCCGCACGGTCGGAGCCGTGCCGATGGACCGTGCCCGAGCCGTGGGAGGGGTGGGAGGGGATCGGCAGCCGGTACACCCCCGAGCCCGTGGAGACCGGGGTGGACGAGGAGGTCCTCCGGGACCTCGGCCGGCGGCTCTGGACCGCGCCCAAGGGGTTTCGGCTCCACCCCATCTTGGCCCGGATCCTGGACCGGCGACGCGAAGCCTTGGAGGAGGGCCGCACCGACTGGGCGGGGGCCGAGGCCCTGGCGTTCGCCTCGCTCCTGACCGACGGGGTGCCCGTGCGGCTGAGCGGCGAGGACAGCCGGCGGGGCACGTTCAGCCAGCGCCACGCCGTGTGGTTCGACCGCGAGACCGGCCAACCGCACTGCCCGCTGGATCACCTGGCCGAGGGCCAGGCCCCGTTCCGGGCGTTCGACAGCCCCCTGAGCGAGGCCGGGGTGCTGGGGTTCGAGTACGGCTACTCCCTGGTCCAGCCCCGCAGTCTGGTGATCTGGGAGGCCCAGTACGGCGACTTCGCCAACGGCGCCCAGGTGATCGTCGACCAGTTCGTGGCGAGCGCCGAGGCCAAGTGGCGCCGCCGGAGCGGCCTGGTGCTCCTGCTGCCCCACGGCTACGAGGGGCAGGGGCCCGACCACTCCACGGCCCGGCCTGAGCGGTTCCTCCAGTTGGCGGCCGAGGACAACCTGCTCGTGGTCCAGCCCACCACCCCGGCCCAGTACTTCCACGCCCTGCGGCGCCAGGTGAAGGCCCCCTACCGCAAGCCGTTGATCGTCCTGAGCCCCAAGAGCCTCCTGCGCCACCCCGACGTCGTCTCTCCCCTGGGGGATCTGGCCGCCGGGGGATTTCGGCCCGTTCTGGACGACCCGGGCGTGGAAACGCCCCAGGGGGTGCGAAGGGTGTGCCTGTGCACCGGCAAGGTGTACTACGAGCTGGCCTCGGCCCGGGCCAAGGCCGCGACCCCGGGGGTGGCCCTGGTCCGGCTGGAGCAGATCCACCCGTTCCCTGCCCGGGAGCTGGCAGAGGTGTTGGAGCGCTACCCCCGGTCGGCCGAGCGGGTCTGGGTGCAGGAGGAGCCCCGGAACCAGGGGGCCTGGGGGTTCGTGGGACCGATGCTGGCGGAGCTGTGGGGCGCGCCGCCCGCGTACGTGGGCAGGCCCCCGGCCGCGAGCCCGGCCACCGGGTTTTCGTTCATCCACCGGGAGGAGCAGAAACGTCTGGTCGAGGAGGCCCTGACCGCCGGCCGGGAACCGGTCCCTGCCGGCCGCACGGCTGCCTGACACCCATCGAGGGAGACACCC
>JAADGT010000106.1 GCA_013152215.1 Deltaproteobacteria bacterium | reverse complement strand
CCCACCCCGGCAGCCATGCCCGCAGAGGCGTTGCCGTGGATCGCGATAGCGCCTCCGAGCAGAAGACCCGCCAGGCCGGCCCACAGGAAAAACAGTCCAAGCACCAGCCCCCCCCCTTTGCGGTATGTGATCCCCTTCGCCCTGAATGCGGCGACGCGGGTGATGGCAGCCCCCGGCAGCGGCAGAAGGTTCGCCGCCGCCGCCAGCAGGACCACTTTGAGTGCTTCAAGAAACCGAAAAGGCGCTCCCGTAACGCGGCCGACACGATGGAGTTCGGCGGCGTTCAGCAGGAACGTGCCGGGGAACCCCAGGAGTGCCACCCCCGCCAGATAGCCCCAGCGGACATTGGCTGGCGAGACGTGGAGATTCGACGCCGAGGCTGCCACCCCGACCACGAACAGAGCACCTGCGGCGGCGAACGCAATCCTTCTGCCGCGGGTGGAGCGAAGGGAGGGGGCTGGCCTCCATTCCGAATAGAAGGGGGGGATGTTCATATTGGGGGAGTCATCCGTTCGGGCTGGACGACGGGCAGCCCTCGCCGCGGTTCTCGGGTCCGTAATGTCTCGCCTTGAGCTCGTAGAGGATCCGATCCTGGTTTTGGCGGATCCGGTCGAGCATGTCGGCCACCACGGCAACCACCGTGAGTCCGAACCCCACGAAGCCCAGGGCACCGCCGGTGAAGCCTGCCCAGAGTTGGCCGCTGAACCGGCCGGTGACAAGGTAGTGGCCGAAAAAGAACACGAGGAGGGCGATCGCTGGCAGGTAGAAGCAGAGGGCGAGCCCGCCGAAGAACCGAAGGGGCTTGAAGTCTCGGTAGCTTCGAAAGATGATGCCGAAGGCGTTGGTGCCGTACCTCCACAGGCTTCCCGCCACCCGCGACTTGCCGAACCGCCGCTCCCCCTCCACCCGAAGCGGCACTTCCACGATTCGGAAGCCCTTGAAGGCAAGGTCCAGGAGCACCTCGTGGGTGTAGGTGTAACGGCCCACAGGGTTGAGGTGGAGCGCGGCCTGGCGGCTGTACGCGCGAAACCCGCACGATACATCGTGGAATTGCTGCCCGATCAGCCGGCTCAACAGCCGGGCGATGACCCGGTTTCCCCACTTCTTGATCCACGGCATCCTCGGGACCAAGGCTGGGTCCCGAAACCGGGAGGCCGTCACCATGTCCGCCCGGCCCGAGAGAATGGGCTGGAGGAGGGTCGGCAGGTCCTCCGGGTGAAACTGCCCGTCCCCGTCCATGTTCGCCACGAGGTCCGCCCGGAGCCTGAGGGCCTCGCGGAGCCCGGTCTGGAACGCGGCTCCGACCCCGCGCCGGAACGGGTGCGAGACGACCAATGCCCCGGCCTCTTGGGCGATCCGAGCCGTGTCGTCCACGGATCCGTCGTCCACCACCAGGGGGAGGATCTCTCGGACGCCGGGGATTGCATGGGGGATTCGCCGGACCACGTCACCGACCGTGGCGGCTTCGTTGAGGCACGGGATGATCACGACGAGTCGCACGGGGCAACCCTCCTGCTCGGGCGGAGTCGGGAGTGCCCCCACTATATCGGCAAGGATGAGGAAGGAGAATAGCGGGGCGGGAAGTGTGGGTGGCCTCAAGTGAGCGGGGGCCAACCCCTCACCAGCCGGTCTTTTCGTTCTTCTCGTTGATCTTCAGCACGCCGGAGGGCGCGCCGGCTTTCGGTGTCGCCACCGCGTTGAAAGCGGTAGCGTTTGCAGACACAGAATAATCGTAGTAGAGGTCGTCGGGTGTGCCGGGTTCGAAGCCGGGAAGGTTGGCCATTAGCGCCGTGGTGTTCGCGCCACCCACGTACGTCTTATGGTCGGCGTAATACTGCTCTTCTAAGAGTCGGATCGTTTCCAGGTTTGATTTAGCTTCTGATTTTTTGGCCCCGCTCACGTAGCCCGTATACATTGGCACCGCGATGGCCGCCAAAATTCCCAAGATCGCGACCACGATCATCAGTTCCACCAGCGTGAAGGCCCGGTTGCGCATGGTGTTACTCCAACAAGATGATGACGCTTTGCCCTGTCACGGGATTCCCATTTCGGTCGTAAGCGGTTACCTGGTATGTCTGGGTGGCTGGATTCTTGGTGATGACTACAGTGCCCGGATCTGTGCCAGATGTGGCGAACGCGTCTTTCGAAGAGTCGTATACGCTTTTCTTCTCTCCATGGTTTAAGGCAGAAACAAAGTCGTCAGCAGTGTCCAGGTAATTGGTTTCTCCTGCATTTCGCTTGCTGATCTCGTTTCGAATCAAGGCTACTGCTGTGCGAAAATTCGAGGAAAGGACGTTCTGTTTGGACTGGGCCAAGTAGTCTGAATAGACAGGGAGCGCCACCGCGGCCAAAATACCCAAAATGGCCACGATGATCATGAGTTCGATCAGGGTGAAACCGTTCTCCCGACGCATCCCGGTGTCCGCTGAACTCGAGAAAGTTGGGGGATATCCATATCTGTTGCCGAAATTCTTGGAAACAACATAGCATGCGCCCGGCTCCTTCGAGGTAAAGGGGCCGGGCGCATATCAAGAGTACCTATTCTACCGTGATGGTGGTGTTGGCATCCGCAGACGTGTCACCGGTAAAGTCGGCCCATACTTGGATCGTGTCTGCGGCGCTCGCGCTCGAGATGTCGACAGCACCGTTGATGGCGACCTGCCCAGCTTTTACGCTTGTGGCCTCCACGAAGGCGGCGAGGGACGCATTGTAGGGGCTCTTCTTGTCTCCTTCATTGAGGTCTTCAACCACGTTGTCGCTGACACCGCTCGCGCCGGCCGCCTTCTTGGCGATCTCTGCTTTGATGAAGTTGACGGCAACATCGTAGTTGGATTTGGCTGCGTTGACCTTCGACCGCGCGATGTAGTTGAGGTACTGCGGGATCGCTACGGCGGCCAGGATGCCCAGGATGGCCACGACGATCATGAGCTCGATCAGGGTGAAGCCCTTGCGGTCCTTCATCTTGGTGCGGATTCTGCGGATCATGGTCTGTCCTCCTGCGTTTGTGGGTTGGGTTTTCGATCGTGCCGGGTCCGCGTTCGCCGGGAGCCAGGGGCTCCCTTGGGTCGGGTGCTACGTCTCGGGTGGCGTCATCCTCGGGTTCCTACCTCCTTCCCCCCATCCGTGGGTTCGTGTTCTTCAGAGAGCCTTCGGGCTACTCATCGTCCGCTGGGTTCGCCCGCTTTAACAGCAACCCCCGTGCCACGGGGATTTTCCCGCCGGAAAAAACATTGGCATCAATGTGTAGTGGTGTGTGGTTGCGAACCACAACATGTAGTGTCATGTCGCCGATGGGGCGGAAGACGGCACGGGAGGGTGACGAACTTCGTCACGGCCAGGTGCCGAAAATCGTCACTCCGCGCCGGTGCATTCGGGTGCGTGTTCCCTTAGGGGCTGCCCCCCCCTCGTGGCGATGGAACCGGGCGGATGGTAAGGTGGTTCGGCAGCAGAGCGGTTGCACGGGCTCCTCTAAGGGGTGCCTTCGGTGAGACGTGGGCTTTGGGAAAGCCTCCTGCCGACGGCCCCGCCCCTGATCCCTTTGCGCGAACCCCCTTTTTGCTTTTTATCGGTGACCGAGTAAGCCATGGAGAAGCCGGAACTCGTGGCCCCGGCCGGGACGGAGGAGGCCTTCTGGGCCGCTGTCGAGGCCGGGGCCGATGCTGTGTACCTGGGGCTCAGGGAGTGGAGCGCCCGGGGCCGGGCCCGGAACTTCGGGCTCGGCGACCTCGCGCGCCTGGTGCCCGCGGCCCACGCCCAGGGCCGGCGGGTCTACGTGACCCTGAACACCCTGGTGGATCCCGTCGACGTGCCCCGGGTGGCGGCCGCCGTGTGGGAGCTGGCATGCCTGGGGGTGGACGCCCTGATCCTGCAGGACCTGGGGCTTGCCCGGGTGTGCCGTGAGGTTTTCCCCGAGGTCCGGCTGCACGCCTCCACCCAGATGTCGGTGCACAACGCGGCCGGGGTGCGGACCTTGGAGGCCCTGGGCTTCGCCCGGGTGGTGCTCGGTCGGGAGTGCACGATTCCCGAGATCGGGGCGATCCGCCGGGAGACCCATGCCTCCCTGGAGGTGTTCGTGCACGGGGCCCTTTGCTACTCGGTTTCGGGCCAGTGCATGGCATCGGCCCTGCTCCTGGGCCGGAGCGCCAACCGGGGCTGGTGTGGCCA
>JAADGT010000043.1 GCA_013152215.1 Deltaproteobacteria bacterium | reverse complement strand
CGCGTGAGGGCACGCGCCGCAGCCGCACCGCTCGCGCCGGGCGGCCCGGGCTGCTCGGCCGTCGCGCTTCGTCGGAGCCCCCAGCCCCACCGCCGCAATCCGCATACGTTTTTGCGAAACGGAACACTAGCTTTCCAGCCTTCTAGCCTTTCAGCCGAGGCACATGGACACACAGCCCCCAGCTTTTTCCCTGCTTGCGGTCGATCCCACCGGCGCCCGGAGGGGGCGGCTGCATCTGGCCCACGGAACGGTGGAGACCCCGGCCTTCATGCCGGTGGGAACCCAGGGCACGGTGAAGGCGATGACCCCCGAGGAGCTCGAGGGCCTCGGAGCCGAGATCGTCCTGGGCAACACGTACCACCTGTACCTGCGGCCCGGGTGCGACGTGATCCGGGTGTTCGGAGGGCTCCACCGGTTCATGCACTGGGACCGGCCGATCCTCACGGACTCGGGGGGATTTCAGGTGTTCAGCCTGGGCCCCCTGCGCCGCATCCGCGAGGAGGGCGTGGAGTTCCAGAGCCACCTGGACGGCAGCCGACACCTGCTGACTCCCGAGCGGGTGGTGGAGGTCCAAGAGGTGCTGGGCTCGGACGTGATGATGGTGCTGGACGAGTGCCCTCCCCACACGGCCGAGCCGAGGTACCTGGAGCAGAGCCTCGAACGCACCCACCGCTGGGCCGTGCGATCCCTCGCGGCCCGCACCCGGCCGGAGCTGGCCCTGTTCGCCATCCTCCAGGGCGGGGTGGATCCGGCGTTGCGGAGGCGCTCGGCCGAGTTCCTGCGGGACCATCCCTTCGACGGGTACGCCCTGGGCGGGCTGTCGGTGGGGGAGGGGCAGGAGCTCATGCTGGCCACGGTCGAGGCCACCACGCCCCACCTGCCCGCGGACAAGCCCCGGTACCTCATGGGGGTGGGCACGCCCGAGGACATCGTGGAGGCCGTGGCCCGGGGCGTGGACCTGTTCGACTGCGTGCTCCCGACCCGAACCGCCCGAAACGGTTTGCTCTTTACTTCACGAGGGCGGCTTGCTATAAAGCACGCTCGATTCGAGCGGGATCCGCGTCCGCCCGACGAGGCGTGCGACTGCTACACCTGCCGAAACTATTCCCGGGCCTACCTGAGGCACTTGTACAAATCGCGCGAGATTCTGGCCTCGCGGCTCAACACCCTGCACAACCTGCACTACTATCTGGAGCTGATGCGCCGGATCCGGGCGGCCATCGAGGCGGGGACTTACGCACGATTCGTCACCGAGTTCCGGGATGCCTTGGCCGGAGGGCTGGAGGACTGAAAAGGCCCCCCTCAGACTCCTGCGGTGCCGGGCAACAAGGGAAAGCAACGGGATGGGGCCGGCGGTTCAGGAACCAGAAGACAGAGTTCAGAGGACAGATTGCAACGTCGGATGCAGGAGCGTGTCCGTCGTCCTTTCCTGTCTTCGGTCCGCTGAATTTTGGTCCCTGAAATCCATGCCCCCGAGCCTGCAAGCGGTGGGGCCAACCACTTGAAACGCTAGGAGATGAAAGAGGTTTTTAGCCTTCTAGCCTCCCAGCCTCCTAGCCTTCCAGCGGGCCCAAGGCCCCAGACCGACGACCACCGACCGACGTTAAAGGAGAAGCGAAGACATGGACTTCCTGTTCCCCGCAACCGCGTTCGCCATGGGCGCCCAGGGCGGCGCCGGATCCGGCGCGCAGGGCAACCCCATCGTCAGCCTGCTTCCGCTGATCCTGATGTTCGTGATCTTCTACGTGCTCCTGATCCGTCCCCAGCAGAAGCGCCAGAAGGAGCACAAGGCCATGCTCGAGGCGCTCCAGCGCGGGGACGAGGTGGTCACCTCGGGCGGGATCCACGCCAAGGTGACCGGGGTCACCGACGAGACCGTGACCTTGGAGATCGCTCCGAACGTCAAGATCAAGGTGTCCAAACCGGCCATCGCCACCGTGAAGAAACGGGGGGGCTAGGCCGGAGCTTCCAAGGCCCGCGGCGTCCGTCGGCGGGCCTTGGCGTTCCGTGATACCGAGGATCCGCCCACCGCCAGGAGGGAGAGGTCGATGTCCTTGAGCCTCAAGTGGAGGGCCGCCATCGTGGCGGCCGTGACCGTTTTGGGGATCGTATTCCTGTTACCGAGTCTGATGGGGCCGGACGCCAAGCTGCCCGGGTTCCTGGCGGAGCGGAGGCTGCACCTGGGGCTCGATCTCCAGGGCGGGATGCACTTGGTGCTGGAGGTCCAGGCGGAGAAGGCGGTGGAGCAGGCCGTGGAACGCATGGCGGCCGAGCTGAAGGCGGCGCTGCGGGAGGCCCGGATTCGGGCCCGGGCCGTGGAGGCCCAGGGCAAGACGATCCGGCTGGTGCTCCGGGACGCGGAGGCCGCGGATCGGCTCCAGGCCCTGCTGGACGACGACTACCCCATGCTCCGACCCGTCGCCCGCGCCGAGGAGGGAGGCCGGGTCGTGGTCAAGCTGGGGCTGGATCCGGCCGAGGCCAAGCGGCTCGAAAAGTACGCCGTGGATCAGGCCATCGAGACCATCCGCAATCGGGTGGACCAGTTCGGGGTGACCGAACCCACCATCGTGCCCCAGGGCGAGCGCCGGATCCTGATCCAGCTCCCGGGCATCAAGGACCCGGAGAGGGCGATCCGGCTGATCGGCAAGACCGCCCAGCTGGAGTTCCGGCTCCTGGCCGAGGACGTGAGCGTGGACGAGGCGCTCAAGAACGGCCCGCCCCCGGGAACCGAGATCCTCTATGAGCACGAGGTCGACCCGGTCACCCGGCAGGTGGTGGGCCGCCGACCGTTGGTGGTGCAGAAACGGGTGCTCATGGGCGGCGATGTGATCACCGACGCCCGGGTCCAGATCGACCAGCGCTACAACGAGCCCTATGTGACGCTCAACTTCGACAAGCGCGGCGCCCGGATGTTCGAACGCATCACGGCCGAGAACGTGGGCAAGCGGCTGGCCATCGTGCTGGACGGGGTGGTGCAGTCGGCCCCCGTGATCCGGGAGCGGATCGGCGGCGGGCGGGCCCAGATCACGGGCCGGTTCAGCCTGGAGGAGGCCCGGGACCTGGCGATCGCCCTGCGGTCGGGGAGCCTGCCCGCGCCGGTTCAGATCCTGGAACGGCGCACGGTGGGACCGTCCCTGGGGCACGACTCGATCCGGGCCGGGCTGATGTCCCTCGTGATCGGTGGTGCCCTGGTGGTTCTGTTCATGGGGTTCTACTACAAGTGGGCCGGGGTGGTGGCCGATCTCGCGCTCGTCATGAACGTGGTCCTGATCCTGGGGTCTTTGGCCCTGTTTGAGGCCACCCTGACCCTGCCGGGCATCGCGGGCATCGTGCTCACCATCGGCATGGCGGTGGACGCCAACGTGCTCATCTTCGAGCGGGTGCGCGAGGAGCTGAGGCTCGGAAAGTCGCCGGTGAACGCCCTGGACAGCGGGTACGCCAAGGCGTTCGTCACCATCCTCGACGCCAACGTAACCACCTTCATCGCGGCGGCCGTGCTGTGGCAGTACGGCACCGGTCCGATCAAGGGGTTCGCGGTGACCCTGGCCATCGGCATCGTGGCCAGCATGTTCACGGCCATCGTGGGAACCCGGGTCATCTTCGACTCGTTCCTCCGGCGGCGCACCATCCGCCGGCTGAGCATCTAGCCCGGGGGGAAGAACGATTTCACGGTGCAAGCGCTGGGGGCGCTGCGCGGCGAGCCAAGGAGCCGCACGCGGCTCCCCAGCAGACCCCATGCCCCACCGAGGGTTTGGCGGCGGTTCGGGGAAGCGGGGCCCGGCCGCCTAGCAGCCTAGCCGCCTAGCGGGCCGAAGGCCCCCCGACCGACGACCAACGACTGACGACCACCGAAGTTACTGGGAAGCCCCCTCAGGCCCCTGCGGGGCCGTACAACGGGAAGGTAACTTTTGTTGGTCCGGAGCCTTCCCGCCGGAGGCATGGGGCCTGCTTCCGGCCGCGTGCGAAGCCGGGCATTGAGATTCGCCGCGCAGGCACGGGGCACGGGCGGTGGTTTCATGACCGTTCGGTGGGGCACGAACGAACTCACGGTACGAGCGTGGGAGGCGCTGCGCGGCGAGCTAAGGAGCCGCACGCGGCTCTCCAGCAGACCCCATGCCCCACCGAGGGTTTGGCGGCGGTTCGGGGAAGCGGCCCGGCCGCCTAGCAGCC
>JAADGT010000089.1:4216-6560 GCA_013152215.1 Deltaproteobacteria bacterium | reverse complement strand
CCCGCCCGCCACCAGCAGGAGCCCCGGCACGGCCCGATCCGGGCACAGAAACCCCAGCACCACCACCCCGGCCCAGGCCGCCGTGGCCGCCCGCTCCAGGGGGTTGGCGTCGGGCGCGGCCAGCCGCACGTACTCCCGCATGCCCGCCACGGCCACGGCCGCGGTCAGGAGCCCGAACCCCGTGGCACCACCCAAGAACAACACCCCCAGGAACCCCGCCCCGGCCCACAGGGCGGTGCGGACCCGCGCGCTCATCCGCCACCTCCCCCCGCGACCTGCTCGCTCGTCAACCCGAACCGCCGTTCCCTGCGGGCGTAGTCCGCCAGGGCCTCCCGGAACTCGGCCTCCCGGAACTCGGGCCACAGGGTCGGGGTCACGTAGAGCTCGGTGTACGCCAGCTGCCACAGCAGGAAGTTCGAGATCCGCATCTCACCGCTCGTTCGGATCAGCAGGTCGGGGTCGGGCACGTCCGGCGCGTAGAGGAGCCGGCGGAACCGCTCCTCGTCCAGCTCCTCGGGCCGCACCCCCTCGGCCAGGGCGGACCGCACCGCGTGGAGGATCTCGTCGCGGCCGCCGTAGGACAGGGCCAGGATCAGGTCGAGCTCCCGGCCGTCGCGGGTCTCCGCCTCGGCCCACCGGACGGCCTCGAGGGCCCGGGGGGGGAGCCGCCCCAGCTCGCCGATCGCCCGGACCCGGACCCCGTTGCGCTTCAGGTCCGGCACCTCCACCTGAAGGAACCGGCGCAGCAGCCCCATGAGGGCCGCGATCTCCCGCTGGGGCCGGCCCCAGTTCTCGGAGGAGAACGCGAACAGGGTCAGGTAACGCACCCCGGCCGCTCGGGCCTCGCGCACCACGGCGCGCACCGAGTCGATGCCGGCCCGATGCCCGCGGACCCGGTTCCAGCCTCGGCGCCGGGCCCACCGGCCGTTCCCGTCCATGATGATCGCCACATGGCGGGGGACCTGGGTTCGGGGGGGGAGCGGGGTTGGGGTCGCCATCGGCCGGAAGCCTCAGACCTCCATGATCTCGGCTTCCTTCTGTTTCAGCACCTGATCCACCTTGGCCACGTACTCGTCCGTGAGCTTCTGGATCTCGTCCTTCATACGCCGCTGATCGTCCTCGGAGATCACCTTCTCCTTCTGCATCCGGTCCAGCTCGGAGTTGGCCTCGCGCCGGGCGTTGCGCACCGCCACCCGGGCATCCTCGGCCATGCCCCGCACCACCTTCACCAGCTCCTTGCGGCGCTCCTCGGTGAGCTTGGGGATCGGCACCCGCACCACGTTGCCGTCGTTGGTGGGGTTCAGGTCCAGCTCCGACTGGAGGATCGCCTTCTCGATGGCCGGGATCACCGACTTGTCCCAGGGCTGGATCGCGATCAGGCGAGGCTCGGGGATCGACAGGCTCGCCACCTGGTTCAGGGGGGTGGGGGTGCCGTAGTACTCCACCCGGATTCCGTCCAGGAGGGCCAGGCTCGCCCGCCCGGTGCGCACCCGGGCGAAGTGGCGCTGGAGCGCCTCGAGCGCCTTCTCCATGCTCTTCTTGGCCTGCTGCTTCACCTCTTGCACCGACTCCGCCATGGCTCGATCCTCCTCCGTTGGGACGTTCGGACGCGCGGACGTTGGGACGTGAAAATGCTTTCTAGCCTCCCAGCCGCATCAATCTATCAGCCACAGATTCACACGGATAGACACAGATGGCGGGAAGGGAGGGCTTCAGCTGCACCGGTAACCCTGCCCCAGTGACGCCCCCTACGAAGGAGAGGGGGACGACCCTCCGTATCCGAGAATCCGTGGAGATCTGTGTCCATCTGCGGCTCCCCTCCGGGTTCCTGGCCTTTCTCAATCTCCCACCACTTTCGTGCCGATGTTCTCGCCGCACACCACCCGCAGGGTGTTCCCCGGCTGGGTGAAGTCGTACACGATGATGGGCAGCCGGTTGTCCCGGCACAGGGAGATGGCCGTAGAATCCATCACTTTGAGGTCCCGCTTCAACACCTCGATGTACGACACCTCGTCGAACCGCCGGGCGTCCGCATGGCCCACCGGATCCTTGTCGTACACCCCGTCGACCTTGGTGCCCTTCAAGATGGCCTCGGCGCCGATCTCCATGGCCCGCAGCCCCGCGGCCGTGTCGGTGCTGAAGTAAGGGTTGCCGGTGCCGGCCGCGAAGATCACGATCCGCCCCTTTTCCAGGTGTCGGATCGCCCGGCGCCGGATGTAGGGCTCGGCCACCTGCTGCATGGTGATCGCAGACATCACCCGGGTCTTGGCCCCGTGGCGCTCCAGCGCGTCCTGGAGTGCCAGGCTGTTGATCACCGTGGCGAGCATGCCCATGTAGTCGGCCG
>JAADGT010000089.1:0-4175 GCA_013152215.1 Deltaproteobacteria bacterium | reverse complement strand
TTGCCTCCTCCGACCACCAGGGCCACCTGCACCCCCAGGCCTCGCACCTCGGCCACCTCCTGGGCCAGGCGCTCGACCACCTCCTGGTCGATGCCGAACCCCTGGGCCCCCATGAGGGCCTCTCCGGAGAACTTGAGCAGCACCCGACGGTACACCGGCTTTCGTTCGCTCACGATCACTCCTGCGTATGCGTGGACGTCAGGACGTTGGGACGGGGACTTCCGTAAATCGTGAATCGTTGGGACGCTTCGCATCCGTTGGGCGGCTTGGCGGCCAGGCGGCCCATCCGTCACTGGTCACTGGTCACCCGTCACGGCATTTCCCACCCGTCACCCGTCACCGTCCTTCATCTGTGTCCATCTGTGTGAATCTGTGGCTAGACACGTTCGGACGTTGGCGCGGCCCAAACGCACGATCGGGGGAGCGGGGAAGGGCCCCGCTCCCCCGATCGGCTCGCAGGGACGCGTCAGGCGCGGGCCTGGGCGGCCACCTCTTCGGCGAAGTTGTCCTTGCGTTTCTCCAGCCCCTCGCCGAGCTGGAACCGCACGAACCGCCGAATCCGAATATTCTCCCCAAGCTCCGCGATCTTCTGCTTCAGCAGCTCGCCCACCGTGACATCGGGGTTCTTCACGAAAGGCTGGTCCAGCAGGCAGTTTTCCTTGAGGAACTTCTGCAGCCGGCCTTCCACCATCTTCTCAATCACCTGGGGGGGCTTTCCGCTCTCGGCCGCCTGCTCGCTGAGGATCCGGCGTTCGTTCTCCACTTCCTCGGCGGGCGCACTCTCACGGTCGAGCCACCTGGGGTTGGTGGCAGCCACGTGCATGGCCACGTCGTGCACGAACTGCTTGAAGGCGTCGGTGCGGGCCACGAAGTCGGTCTCGCAGTTCACCTCCACCAGCACGCCGATCCGTCCGCCCGCATGGATGTACGAGTGAACCAGTCCTTCGGCTGCCACCCGACCCGCCTTCTTGGCTGCGTCCGCCAGCCCTTTCTTCCGCAGGAACTCGATGGCCTTGTCCATATCGCCCCCCGTCTCCTGGAGGGCCTTCTTGCAGTCCATCATGCCCGCCCCGGTGCGCTCCCGGAGCTCCTTCACCGCCTGCGCCGTAATCGCCATGGTCTTTACTCCCTTTTCAGCAACCTTGGGCCTTCGGCCCGCTGGAAGGCTAGGAGGCTGGAACGCTAGAAGGCCAGAAGGCCAAAAACCTCCTTAATCTCTAGTTTCCAGTCTCCAGTATCTCGTCTCTGTCCGGCCGGAGGCAGGTCCCTTGCCCGCCCTGCGAGGTGACGCGCCTATCTTGTCGCCGTGTTAACAAGATTTCGACAAACGGGAGCCGGCCCCGCGGGCCGGCTCCAGTGCGGGTCAGTCGACGTCGATCTCGACCTCTTCCACCTCGAGGTACTCGTCCGACTGGGCCGGCTCGGCCTTCTCGTCGCCCCCGGCCGCCGCCGCCATCTCGGCCTCCACGTACTCCTGGCGCTGGGCCTTGCCCTCGATCACCGCGTCGGCGATCCGCGACGTGAACAGCTTGATCGAGCGAAGTGCGTCGTCGTTGCCCGGGATCGGGTAGTCGATCAGGTCCGGGTCGCAGTTGGTGTCGAGGATGGCGATGATCGGGATGCCCAGCCGGTTCGCCTCGCGCACCGCGATGTCCTCGCGGGCCGGGTCCACGATGAACACCACGGCCGGCAGGCTCTTCATCTCCTTGATCCCCCCGAGGCTGCGCTCGAGCTTGGCGGCCTCGCGCCGGATCCGCAGGCCCTCCTTCTTGGTCATCAGATCCACGGTGCCGTCGCTGAGCATCCGCTCCATCTCTTTCAGCCGCTCGATGCTGCGCCGAATGGTCTGGAAGTTGGTCAGGGTGCCGCCCAGCCAGCGGTGGGTCACGTAGAACTCCCCGCACCGGGTCGCCTCTTCGCGCACGATGTCCACGGCCTGGCGCTTGGTGCCCACGAACAGGAACCGGCCACCCTGGGCGGCGGTCTCTCGGGCGAACTCGTAGGCCCGGCGGAACAGGTGCACTGTCTGGCTGAGATCGATGATGTGGATCCCGTTGCGCTCGGTGAAGATGAACCGCTTCATCTTCGGGTTCCACCGGTGGGTCTGGTGGCCGAAGTGGACCCCGGCCTCCAGCATGTCGCGCATCGTCACGGTTGCCATGTTGCCCTTCTCCTTTCTCGTGGTTGGCCTCCGCCCCCTTCGCCCCGCCTTCCCACCCGATCCGTTCGGGCACCACCGGCGGTCCAGGGGCGTGCGGAATGGAAGCGCATACGGGTACCACAGCCCGGCCCCGGTTTCAAGGGCGGGCTTGACAAAGGCGGGAAGACTGGGAAGCTGGAAGGGAGCCACAGAGCCACACAGATGGACACAGATGGCCCGCCACGCGGGCCGCTGGAAAGCTGGGAGGCTAGGAGGCGGAAAGGCCGTGACAGGTGATGCCCCTCCACCAACGACGAACGACGACGGACCCACGGCCTTTCCAACCATTCACGATTTACGATTCACGATTCACGGAAATTTGGCGGTGACGGGTGATCGGTGACGGGTGACGGGTGGGAAATGCCGTGAGGGGTGACCAGTGACCAGTGACGGATGGGCCGCCCGGCCGCCCAGCTGCCAAGCCGCCCAGCGGACGCGAAGCGTCCCAACGTCCTAACGTCCCAACGTTCCCCCCCGAGGAGGCCGACCATGAAGATGATCCAGGCCATCGTGAACACCGACCGACTCGACGAGCTGCGGGACCGGCTGTTCGAGATCGGGGCCCCCGGCCTCACGGTCGACAGCGTGATGGGAATCGGCAAGCCCCTGGGCCAGATGCGCTACTCCGACAGCCGGGGATTCGTGCCCAAGTTCTTCGCCAAGAGCCGGGTCCAGATCGTGGCCGAGGACGATCGGGTGGACGAGATCGTGGAGGCCGTGCGCACCGTGTGCCATACGGGTCAGATCGGCGACGGCAAGATCTTCGTGCTGCCGGTGGACGAGGTGGTCCGCATCCGCACCAACGAGCGGGGCAGCAAGGCGTTGTACTAAACAGGCGCGTTTCCTCGGAGGCCGGGGCAAGGGGCCTGCCTCCGGCCGGGCGCGAAGCCGGGCATTGAGATTCGCCGCGCAAGCACAGGACAGGGGAGTTGGTTTCATCCCAACTCCATAGAATGCAAACCATTTCGTGGTTCGAACGCCGGAGGCTCTGCGCGGCGAGCTAAGGAGTCGCACCCGGCTCTCCGGCAGGTCCCTTGCCCCCCGATCAGGGGAGGGGGCCCCTATTTATCTGCCGGGTCGATAAGGGCCGTGGGTCGGTGGTCGTTCGTCGTGGGTCGTGTGAAAGGCCGTGGGGCGCGGGCCGGGGTTGATCCGTGAAACGAACGCCTGTCGGACCTCCCCGCCTCGGCTCACTCGCCCTCGACCTCTGCAGCCCCTTCGCCCTGGGGCTGGGGCGGTGAGAACAGGGGGGCCTCCAGCGGCACCAGCTTGATCTCGATCCGGCGGTTCCGGGCCCGCCCCTCGGGAGTGTCGTTGGAGGCCACCGGCCGGTACGGGCCGAATCCGACGGCCGAAAGCCGCTCGGGCTCCACCCCTACCTCGTCCTGGAGGAACCGCACCACGCTGGTGGCCCGGGCGGTCGAGAGCTCCCAGTTGGACGGGAACCGCTCCGCCAGAGCTCCGGCGATCGGCACATTGTCGGTGTGCCCCTCGATCACGATGGCCTTGTCCGCCTGGGCCTTGAGCATCTCGCCCAGCCGCCGCAGCACCTCCCGTCCCTCGGGCTTGATCCGGGCGCTTCCCGAGTCGAACAGGATCTCGTCGAGGACCTTGACCGAGAGCTTTCCCTTGAGCTGCTCGATCACCACCCGGCCCGCCTCCACCTCCTTCTCCATGCCCTTGAGCAGGCCCTCGTAGGTCCGGGCCACCTCGTCGAGCTTCTCCCGCTTCTCCTGCTCCGCCCTCCGGCGCTCCGCCTCCACCAGGTCCAGGCGGGCCTTGAGGTCAGCCTTGTCGGTCCGACACTCCTCCAGGCGGGCCTGCAGATCCATCCGCTCGGCCCGGGCGGCCCGCTGCTGGGCCTCCAGCCGCTCGCTCAGCTCCTGGGCCTGGGCCTCGGCCTCCCGCCGGGCCCGGGCGCACACGTCCAGGTCCGCCTCCCGGTCCTTGGCCCGGCCCTGCCACTCGGCCGCCG
>JAADGT010000369.1 GCA_013152215.1 Deltaproteobacteria bacterium | reverse complement strand
CGGGCGTCGGCCGGGGCGCCGCACGCGGGACAGAACCGCGCCCGGGCCGTCAGGTTCTTGCCACAACGGGCGCACCGGCGCGCCACCAAGAGCTGGTGGCCGCAGTGGGGGCAGAACCGTGCCTCCCGGTCCACCGGCAGGCCGCACTCCGGGCACGACGCGGCTTCGGCGGTCGGCGCCTTGTCGAAGGATCCCATACCGGAGAGCAGCCCGGGCAGGATCATCCCCAGGCCCAGCCCCATGGCTCCTTCGGCCGGCCCGCCGGCATCGGCCGCCCGCTCCAGCGCCTCGGCCACCTTGAGCTTCATGAGCTCGTCCAGCCGGTTCCCCACCACACCCAGCCGGGTGCGATCGTCGATGGCCCGCTGCACCTCGTCCGGCGGGGTGATGGCGTTGATGTACAGGGCGTCCAGGGCCAGCCCGTACCCGGCCAGGTCCTGCGCCAAGCGTTCGTGCAGCCCTCGGGCCAGCTCCTCGTACCGGGTGGGCAGGTCAAGGAGCGAGCCCAGATTCTCCCCCAGGTGGTCGTTCAGCCGGGACACGATCACCTCGCCCAGGTACGCCTCGAGGGCGTCCACCGGGTACGAGGCCTGGGTGCCCACCAGGGTGTTCACGAACAGGACCGGCTGGACCACCCGCACGTTGCACACTCCGTGCGCCCGGAGCCGGACCAGGCCGAACTCCCGGTCCCGGAACGCCACGGGATCCCGGGTGCCCCACCTCAGGTTCGCAAACACCTTGAGGTTGACGAAGTACACCTCGGCCCGAAACGGGCTGGTGAACCCCCAGGGTAGGGCCAGGGCCTTTGTGAGGAGGGGGACGTTCTTGGTGACCAGGGTGTGGCGGCCCGGGCCCAGCGCATCGCAGGCCACGCCGCCCGAGTAGAACACGGCCGCCTGGCTGTCACGCACGATCACCTGGGCTCCCACCTTGAACTCACCGGATCCGCGCTCCGGGATCCGATGGGCCACCTCCCGGCCGGTGGGGTCGAACCACTCGATGATCTCGAGGAATACCACATTGTCCGTGCCCATGGCTGCCTTTCCAGTAACTTCGGTCGACGGTCGTCGGTCGAAATCTCGCCCCGACATCGGAGCCGGGGGGCATGGGGATCAGGGGTCAGAGGACAGATGTCAGTGGACAGGTCGTGGTCCCACGACGTCGCTTTGGCCACAGTGTCTTTGCCCTTTTTCTGACTCCTGTCCCCTGAATTCTGGCCCCTGAAACCCATGCCCCGCCGCCGGCAATGGGCCCGAACCAGCGAACGTTACCTTCCCCGTTGTAGGGCCCCGGAGGGGCCGAAGGGGGCTTCGCCCGTCCCTTGACAAGCCGCTGGCAGTGCGCTCCATTGGCGCACAGAGATTGGGGTTTGGTCGAGGTGGACACCGTTCAGTATTTTCAAAAAGCCTTTGTTCTTGCCAAACGAGCCGCGCCTGTGGTACCCAAGGGCCCTTCGCTCACGGGGCGCAACGCCGCCCGGAAAGGAGGAGGATCATGAGCCTGCGACGTATCGCCACCCTCACCCTCGCCGCGGTCCTGGCCGCGGGCCCGGCCCTGGCCGGGAAGACCCTGGACACCGTGCGCGCCCGAGGATACGTGATCGTGGGTGTGAACGGGAGCCTTTTCGGGTTCGGCAAGCCCGACGAGAAGGGCGTATGGAAGGGGCTGGACGTGGACACCGGCCGGGCCATCGCCGCGGCCGTGTTCGGGGACGCCTCCAAGGTGAAGTGGGTGCCTCTGACCGCGGTGCAGCGGTTCACCGCTCTCCAGTCGGGCGAGGTCGACGTGCTGTGCCGCAACACCACCCGGACCCTGAGCCGGGACACGGCCCTGGGCCTGGACTTCGTTCACGTGAACTACTACGACGGCCAGGGCTTCATGGTGCCCAAGAAGCTCGGCGTGAAGAGCGCCAAGGAGCTCGACGGCGCCACGGTGTGCGTGCTGCCCGGCACCACCACCGAGATGAACGCGGCCGACTTCTTCCGCAAGAACAACATGGAGTGGAAGCCGGTGGTGATCGAGAACACGGCCGAGCTGGCCAAGACCTTCTTCTCGGGCCGGTGCGACGTGCTCACCTCGGACGCCTCGCAGCTCGCCGGCACCCGTGCCGTGGCCCCCAACCCGGACGACTACGTGATCCTGCCCGAGATCATCTCCAAGGAGCCCTTGGCCCCGGCCGTGCGCCACGGTGACGAGCAGTGGCGCGACATCGTGGACTACGCGGTCATGGCCATGATCGCGGCCGAGGAGATGGGTATCACCTCCAAGAACGTGGACCAGATGCTCAAGAGCAATGACCCCAAGGTCCAGCGGTTCCTGGGCGTGACCCCGGGCAACGGCAAGGCCCTGGGCCTCGACGAGAAGTGGGCCTACAACATCATCAAGCAGGTGGGCAACTACGCCGAGGTGTTCGAGCGCAACGTGGGCCCCAACACCCCCCTGGGGCTGGAGCGGGGCCTGAACGCCCTGTGGACCAACGGCGGCCTGATGTACGTGCCACCCTTCAAGTAAGCCGAGAGCGCGGGCCGGGCCCCTTTGGAGGGCCCGGCCCTGCCGACTACGCCCGCACGAGCCCATGACCCAGACCCAGAACGAACCCGCGGCCGCCACCCGGTTCTGGAACGACCCGGCCAAGAGGGCCCTGGCCTTCCAGGCCGCGGTCCTGGCGGTGGTGCTGGCCGTGGGGTACTACCTGTTCGCCAACGTCCAGGCCAACCTGGCCCGCCAGAACATCGCCACCGGCTTCGGGTTCCTGGGCCGGGAGTCCGGGTTCGAGATCGGGGAGTCCCCGATCGCCTACTCGGCCGCCGACACCTACGCCAAGGCCCTGCTGGTGGGGGTGCTCAACACCCTGCGGGTGTCGTTCGTCGGCATCGTGCTCACCGTGCTCCTGGGTACCTTCGTGGGCATCGCCCGCCTGTCGACCAACTGGCTGGTGTCGAAGCTGGCCGGGGCCTACATCGAGGTGCTCCAGGACATCCCGGTGCTCCTGCAGCTCTTCTTCTGGTACGCCCTGTTCAACGAGATCCTGCCCTCGCCCCGGCAGGCCCTCAGCCCCCTGCCCGGGGTGTTCCTGTGCAACCGGGGGCTGCTGCTTCCGATCCCGGCCGCCCATCCGGCCTACCGGTGGATGGCGGCGGCGTTCGTGGCCGCCTGCGTGGCGGTGTGGCTCCTCCGGCGGTGGGCCCGGAAGCGGCAGGAGGCCACGGGCCGGATCTTCCCCACGTTCCGGGTGGGCCTGGCCCTGCTGCTGGGGCTGCCGGCCCTGGCCTGGTGGTTCGGCGGGGCGCCCACGGCCATGAACGTGCCCCACCTCAAGGGGTTCAACTTCCGGGGCGGCCTGTCGCTGAGCCCGGAGTTCGCGGCCCTGCTGCTGGGGCTCGTCCTCTACACCTCGGCGTTCGTGGCCGAGATCGTCCGGGCCGGCATCCAGTCGGTCAGCCACGGCCAGACCGAGGCGGCCATGAGCCTGGGGCTCACCTCCGGCCAGACCCTGAACCTGGTGATCCTGCCCCAGGCGCTGCGGGTCATCGTGCCGCCGCTCACGAGCCAGATGCTCAACCTCACCAAGAACAGCTCCCTGGCCGTGGCGATCGGGTTCCCGGACTTCGTGTCGGTGGCCAACACCACCATCAACCAGACCGGCCAGGCCATCGAGGGGGTAGCCCTGATCATGGCCGTGTACCTGATGTTCAGCCTGTCCACGTCGGCCTTTATGAACTGGTACAACAAACGCATCGCGCTGGTGGAACGGTGAGCGTGTCGAGCCCCTCCGAACCGTTGCGGCCCCCCTCCACCCGCCTGGGGGTGTGGGGCTGGATGCGGGTGAACCTGTTCAACGGCTGGTTCAACTCGCTCCTGACCGTGGTCACCCTGACCGGGCTGGCCTGGGTGGTGCCCCCTTTCGTGCGGTGGGCCTTCTGGGACGCCCTGTGGAACGCTCCGGCCGACGCCTGCCGGGTGGGTGGGGGCGCGTGCTGGTCGGTCATCACCAAGAACCTGCGGTTCATCATCTTCGGGTTCTACCCCCACCCCGAGCAGTGGCGGCCGGCCGTGGCCATGGGGCTGCTGGTGGCCCTGCTGTGGTACAGCAAGGACCGCCGCCGGTGGAAGAAGACCCTGGGCTGGATCTGGCTGGTGGCCCTGGTGGGGATGGGCGTGCTGATGCGGGGCGGGATCCTAGGGCTCGAGCCG
>JAADGT010000221.1 GCA_013152215.1 Deltaproteobacteria bacterium | reverse complement strand
GAGCCGGGAGCCGGGGCGGCGGCAGGCGGGGCAGGGCCACCGGCACGGGAATCTCGCCGGGCTCCAGGGGCAGCACCGCCCGCCGGACGGCCTCCAGGCGCACCGGGTCCCGGGCCCGGACCACCACCTCGGGCAGGCGCAGCTCGTCGGGGCTGGTCTCGATTCCCAGGCTGAGGGACGAGAGCCACAGTGCGGCCGCAGCGGCCAGGAGGCCGCGGGCCCAACGGGGGAAGGAGGTCACCGGTGCCTACTGGGCCGGGCCGCGCACCCGGGACAGGTACTCCACGATCACGGCCGCCTCGTCCTCGGAGATCGTGCCCGAGGCGTAGCGCACCATGCGCGAAACCGTCTTCTCCCACCCGGCCCGGTCCTTGTTCTTTTTGAGGGGCCGGTCGAGGGTGTGGCACTTGGAACAGCGTTTCTCGAAGGTGGACTTCGCGGCTTCCAGGTCGAATTCGCCGGCCCAGGCCGTGCCGGCCGCGATCACGGCCGCGGCCACCAGGAACGGGAGCGTTCTGCGCATTGGGGGTCCCTCCTTCGGAGAGCGGGTGGAGGCCGTCCGGACGCGCCAGTATAGCACCCCCACCTCCGGCCTCAAACCGCCGTCGTCCCAGGCGAAAAGGTCACCCCCCTCCGGATCGCACCTCGGACAAAACGGTGTCCAGGAACTCGGCGACGTGGTGGGTGTAGAGGGGGTACTCCACCAGGAAGGCGTCGTGACCGTAGTCGCTCTCGATGCGCAGGTGCTCCACCCGCTTGCCCTGACGCCGGAGGCTCTGCTCCATGATGTCCGTGTCCAGGGGCGGGTACAGCCAGTCCCCCGTGAACGTGATGAACCGGACGGGGCACCGGATCTGGGCCAGGGCCTCGTCCATGCCCCCTGGGAACCCGTCGCCCAGGTCGAAGATGTCGAGGGCCTTGGTGAGATAGAGGTAGCTGTTGGCGTCGAACCGTTCGGCGAACTTGTACCCGTTGTAGTGGAGGTACCGCTCCACGTCGTACTGGGCCGAGAACGCGAAGATGCCCTCCCGGCCCGAGAGCCGGCGGTCGAACTTCTTGCGCATGGAGGCGTCGCTCAGGAAGGTGATGTGGCCGATCATGCGCGCCACCGCCAGGCCGTCCCGCGGCGGTTCGTGTCCGTAGTAGTTGCCGCCCCTCCAGTTCGGGTCGCTCATGATGGCCCGGCGGCCGATCTTGTTGAACCCGATGCTCAGGGGCGACGAGGCCCCGGTGGTGGAGATGGGCACGATGGACCGGACCCGATCCGGGAACCGCACGGCCCACTCCAGGGCCTGCATGCCCCCCATGGAGCCGCCGATCACGCACAGGACCTGGGGGATGCCCAGATGGTCGAGCAGCATCGCCTGGACCCGCACCATGTCCCGCACCGTGACCACCGGAAAGGCCATGCCGAACGGCCGGCCCGTGCGGGGGTTGGTGCTGGCCGGGCCGGTGGTCCCCCGGCAGCTTCCCAGCACGTTGGAGCAGATCACGAAATACCGGTCCGTGTCGATGGGCCGGCCCGGGCCGATCATGGGGTCCCACCAGCCGGGCTTGGGATCGGCGGGCGAGTGGTATCCTGCGGCGTGGGCGTCGCCCGACAGGGCGTGGCACACCAGCACCACGTTGTCCCGGTCGGGGGACAAGGTGCCGTAGGTCTCGTACACCACCTCGATGGGACCGAGGATCCGGCCGCTCTGGAGATAGAACTCGTTGGGGGGGGAGCACAGGACGGCCTTCTGGGGGGACACCAGCCCCACCCCGGCCAGGGTGGACTGAGTTGTCAACCGGGTTCCTCCTCTCGCAGGGAAGGGGGAGCGGAACGCGGCCGGGGTCGGGTAGGGGTTGGGCCGCGAGTCCGAACCTGTCTTCTCATCTGTCCAGGATGGAGCACCGGACCCCGAGGGGTTGGTTGCTGTGGCTTCGCAGGGCCTGGTCCCTCCGCCACTCTCGATAAGAAGTCGCCGGCCTCGCGGCGGGGGCTCCGGAACGCCGGACCCCAAAAATAGAAGAACAGGGGTAGAGCGATTGCTCGCTGCTAACTCCCTGCTCTTCCGGGGGGGCTCTATGTCACCGGCGGCGCCGGTTGATGTCGTCGTTACGATGCCCTTTATACGGATCCGAAAGGTCGGTGTCAACCCCCTGGGACGAATTTTTTTTGGGGTCGGCCCGGCACCGGCCGCACAGGCCGTAGAGCTCGAGCCGGTGGAACCGCACCACGAACCCCCGGCTGCGGGCGATCTCCTGCTGGAGCCGCTCGATGGTGGGATCCTCGAACTCCTCGATGCGGCCGCAGTCCAGGCACACCAGGTGGTCGTGGTGGTCCACACCGATGCCGGGCTCGTAGCGCACCCGTTCCCCGTGGAACCGCCTCTCCTTGGCGATGCCGGCGTTCACGAAGAGCGCCATGGATCGGTACACGGTCGACGGGCTGAGGCTGGGGTGGGTCGGGCGGAGGCGGTCGTAGAGCTCGTCCACGCTCACGTGGGCGTCCTCCGCCAGGAACGCCTCGAGCACCGCCTCCCTCTGTCGGGAGGACCGGAGGCCCCGGTCCCGCAGGTAGGCGCGCAGGCGGGCCTTGGCCTCTCGGAGCCGGTCGAAGCGGGAGGCGGGCTCAGACATGGGGCCGTCGGAGGAGGCGGGCGAGCTCGGTGCCCAAACGGTGGGCCCGATCGAGGGCGTCGGGGTGCTGGAAGATCTCGCCGGCGCGGTCCACCCCGGGAACGGTCACGCTCTGCCAGGGCCGGGCCTCTACGGCGTCGCACACGTACCGGAAGGTGCGAAGGGCCCCTTCGAACAGCCGTTGTCCCCGGGTGGCGCCCACCGACAGGAACACGGCCGGCTTCGGGCCGCCGGGGGCCCGATTGACCCGCTCGTTGCGCAGGTACCGGAGGCTCCAGAGAGCCTGGCAGCGGTCGACGAACGCCTTGGCCACGGCGCTGAGGCCGTAGAACATGATCGGGCTGGCCAGGGCCAGGGCCCCGGCGTCCCGGATGCGGTCGTACAGGGGGGTCATGTCGTCCTGCAGGGCGCAGGCGCCGTGGTCCCGGCAGGCGTAGATCTCCCGGCAGGGACTGAAGGCGAGCTGCCGCAGGTACACCCGCTCGGCTGCCACCCCTCCGGCCTCCAGGCCCTCGACGAACCGATCCATCAGAACGTCGGTGTTTCCCCGGATGCGAGGGCTGCCGTACACGCACAGCACGAACGGCTGCGCGATTGACACCCCGTTGACCGCCTGACTAGAATCCATGTGCCAATTTTCTCGAGTCCGCGACCCACCCTTGTAAGGAGTTGCCCCCATGAGCACGCCCGAAGCCGCCGTCCTTGCCCTTTCCGAGGCCGTGAAGTTCGAGTCGGACGGCCGGGACTTCTACCTCCAGGCCGTCGAGCGGGTGTCGAACCCCCTGGCCAAGGCGGTGTTTCAAGCCCTGGCCGAGGACGAGCTCGACCACATCCGAAGGGTACGGGAGATCTATGAGGAACTCAAGTCCCAGGCCGGTTGGCCGGACTCCACGGCCATGGTGGCCCGGGCCTCCGGCGTGGAGGATGCGTTCGCCCGGGCGGCCCGGGACCTGGACCGGCACGTGGCCCCTGACGCGGACGCGCTCGAGGCCCTGGAGAAGGCCGCGGAGCTGGAGCGCAAGGGCCTGGGGTTCTACCGGGACCGCCTGGCCCAGGCCACCTGCGACGCTGAGGCGGAGTTCTACCGCCGGCTGGTGGCCGAGGAGGAGGTCCACCTGCGCACCATCGAGAAGGCTCTGGAGGACCTGAGGTAGGGTCCCCCCGCCCCTTGGGGGCCGGAGGATGCACATGGGCGAACCCCAGAATCGCACATTGAGCGGCCCGGGCCCTTCGTTGGGACCGGGCCTTCATCGTCTGGGGCCCGGGGTGTGGATCACCTCGGGCCGGGCCGCCCTGGTGGAGGGGCCGGATCACCTGGCCCTGGTGGACCCGGGGGACGAGCCGTGGGAGATCGTGGGCGAGGAGATCCGGCGGCTGGAACGCAAGACCGGTAAGCCCCTGGGATGGGTGCTGGTCACCCACTCCCACCCGGACCACGTGGCGAACCTGGATGCGGCCCGGCGGATGCGGCCCGGCGTGCGGGTGGTGGCCCATCCTGCGGGGGGGCTGGGGCCCCACGTGGCCCGGGTCTTGGACGAGGTGGGGCCCGGGGTGCGGGCCCTGGTCACCCCCGGCCACTCGGACCGGGGGGACGACCTGTCGTTCTGGGTGCCGCCGGGGATCCTGTTCCCCGGGGACCTGGTCCAGCCCAAGGGCGAGACCTGGGAGCGGGCGTTCTACCCCAGCCCGTACCCCTACTTCCGGGACGGCGATGCGTATCTGGACAGCCTGGGCCGGCTCGAGGCCCTGCCCCTGGAGGTGCTCGTGACCGGCCACCGGGAGATCCGGCCCGGAGACCGGGGCCGGGCCTGGATCCGGCTGACCCGGCGGGCCATCGAGCGGCTGGCCGAGGAGGCGGCCCGCTGGGAGGGACCTCCCGACCCGGTGGCTGCGGGGCGGGAGGTGTTCCGGCGGCTGAGTCGGGAACGGGGCATCCCCTCCGAGGCGGTGGAGCGAAGGCTCGGTGGGCCGCCGGGCGCGAGCCCGTTCGAGCGGTTCGACCTGCCCGGGTTCCTGTGGGCGTGGCGACGGCGCCTTTGACCGGGCCGACCCGCGGCCGTATGCTGGGGCGGCCATGGGAATCGTTCGAGCCGTTGCGACGGGCCTGATCGGGGCCGCGGTCCTCGTGCTGGGGGGGTGTTCGTCCCCCGGGCCCGCCGGACCCCAGGAGAAGACCGGCGGAGAAAGCGTCACCGTGGAGGTGAACGCCCTGGCCCCCGCGTTCGCCGGCAAGACCCTGGAAGGGGGGGTGGTGCGGCTCGCCGACTACGTGGGCTCCCGGGTGGTGCTGCTCGAGTTCTGGAGCGTGTTCTGCAAGTCGTGCCTCGAGGAGATGCCCAACATCGAGGATCTGTACCGCCGCTATCGGGACCGGGGCCTGGAGGTGATCAGCGTCAACACCGACGTGTTCTCTGCCGAGCGAATCCGCAGGTTCCTTCGAAAGACGGGGATCCGGCCGCCGTACCCGGTGGTGCTGGACGCCCGGCAGGAGGTGGTGAAGGCCTACGGGGTGGAGGTGCTGCCGGTCACCGTGATCGTGGATCGGTCCGGATGGATCCGGCTGTACCAGGAGGGCTACCGGCCCGGCGACGAGGACCGGTTCGAGCGGGTGGTGCGGCGGTACCTGGGCCGGAGGGGGGAGACCGACGTGACCCTGGCCCCTCGGGGAGGGGTGACCGCGTTCGCGCCGGCCGGAACCCGGTTGGTGGAGGTGGGAACTCAGGTGGAGCCGCTTCGGGGCACGGCCCTGGAGGGCGGCGAGGTCACGATCGGACCGGGGTCGGCCCACTTCCTGTTCTTCTGGAGCCTGTACTGCCGGCCGTGCCGGAGCGAGTTCGGGCCGTTGTGGGACCTGGCCCGGCGCTACCAGGAACGGGGGGTCCGGTTCTACTCGGTGAACGTGGACACGCCGGCCCTCGGGCACCGGATCCGGCGGTTCCTCGAGGGCCGGGGGAGCCCGCCGTGCCTGGCCGACTGGGAGGGCAAGGGGGTGGCGCGGGCCCTGGGGGTGCGGGCCACCCCCACGGTCGTGGTGCTCGACCGGGAGGGGAGGGTGGTGCACGCGTCGGCCGGGAAGGTGGACATGGAGGCCCTGGAGGCCTCGTTGAAGGGGGTGGCCACCCCGGGGCGTTGACACGGTCGGGGCCGGTGGTATTGATGGATCGATTCGGTTGGAAAAAGCAGGCCGGCCCTCCGGACCGGGGGGCCGAACACGGAGAGAGAACGCGATGTGGGACTACAGCGACAAGGTGAAGGATCATTTCCTCCACCCGCGCAACGTGGGCAAGATGGAGGATGCGGACGCGGTGGGCGAGGTGGGGAGCCTGGCGTGCGGAGACGCGCTGCGGCTGTACCTGAAGATCGAGGACGAGCGGATCGTGGACGCCAAGTTCCAGACCTTCGGGTGCGGCAGCGCCATCGCCTCGGCCTCGGCCCTGACCGAGATGGTCAAGGGCAAGACCCTGGACGAGGCGCTCCGGATCACCAACCGGGACATCGCCGACTACCTGGGAGGGCTTCCCAAGGAGAAGATGCACTGCTCGGTGATGGGTCGGGAGGCCCTGGAGGCGGCGATCAACAACTACCGGGGCATCGAGACTCCGAAGACCGAGCTCGAGGGCGAGGTGGTGTGCGAGTGCTTCGGGGTCACGGACCGGCAGATCCGCCGGGCCATCGAGGAGAACGACCTCCAGACCGTGGAGGACGTGACCCACTACACCAAGGCCGGGGGCGGATGCGAACGGTGCCTGCCGGACA
The DNA here is from genome assembly GCA_013152215.1 of Deltaproteobacteria bacterium. Taxonomy (GTDB): domain Bacteria; phylum Desulfobacterota; class Deferrisomatia; order Deferrisomatales; family Deferrisomataceae; genus Deferrisoma. The sequence goes on along the minus strand of JAADGT010000221.1, from coordinate 1,914 downwards.
TCGAGCGGATCCTGCGGGAGGTCCGGGGGGAGATGCGCCGGGCCAAGGCCCAGACCGAGGCCAAGCCCCGGCGGCTCACGAACCTGCAGCGGATCCAGTTGATCCAGAAGGTGATCGACGAGGAGATCCGGCCGGGGCTGCAGGCCGACGGCGGGGACCTGGAGCTGGTGGACGTGGACGGAACCACGGTGTACGTGCGGTTCCGGGGTATGTGCGTGAACTGCCCGTCGAGCCAGGTGACGCTGCAGGGGATCGAGGCGAGGCTGCGGGAGATGGTGGACCCCGAGATCCGGGTGGTGGAGGCGTAGGACCATGCGAACGATCTATTTCGACAACAACGCGACGACCCGGGTGGATCCCGCCGTGTTCGAGGAGATGCGGCCGTACTTCACCGAGCTGTACGGCAACCCCTCGAGCATGCACACCTTCGGAGGCCAGGTGGCGCGAAAGCTGGCCGAGGCCCGCGAGCGGGTGGCCGAGCTGCTGGGCGCCGACCCCTCCGAGATCGTGTTCACGAGCTGCGGGACCGAGGGGGACAACACGGCGATCCGCTCGGCCCTCGAGGCCCAGCCCGAGAAACGCCACGTGGTGACCACCCGGGTGGAGCACCCGGCCGTGCTGAACCTGGTGAACCACCTGATCAAGAAGGGCTACCACGTGACCCTCCTGGGGGTGGACGAGCAGGGCATGATCGACCTGCAGGAGCTGGAGGACAGCCTGCGCGACGACACGGCCGTGGTGTCGATCATGTGGGCGAACAACGAGACCGGCACCGTGTTCCCGGTGGAGCGGGCGGCCGAGATCGTGAAGAGCCGGGGAATCCTGTTCCACACCGACGCCGTGCAGGCCGTGGGCAAGGTGCCGATCGATCTGCGGTCGCTGCCGATCGACTTCCTCGTGCTGTCGGGGCACAAGCTCCACGCGCCCAAGGGCGTGGGGGCGATGTACGTGCGCAAGGGCACCCCTTACCGACCGTTCCTGATCGGGGGCCACCAGGAGCGGGGCCGCCGGGGCGGCACCGAGAACGTGCCCGGGATCATCGCCCTGGGCAAGGCGTGCGAGCTGGCCCGGCAGCACATGGACGAGGAGAACACCCGGGTGCGGGCCCTGCGGGACCGGCTGGAGAAGGGGCTGCTGGCCTCCGTGCCGGACACGCGGCTCAACGGCCACCCCACGGAGCGGCTGCCCAACACGGTGAACCTGTCGTTCAAGTACGTGGAGGGCGAGGCGATCCTGCTGCTGCTCGACCAGATCGGGGTGTGCGCCAGCTCGGGGTCGGCCTGCACCTCGGGCAGCCTGGAGCCGTCCCACGTGCTGCGGGCCATGGGGGTGCCGTTCACCTTCGCCCACGGCTCCGTGCGGTTCAGCCTGAGCCGGTTCAACACCGAGGAGGAGGTGGACTTCGTGGTGGCCGAGATGCCCAAGATCATCGAGCGGCTCCGGTCGATCTCGCCGTTCTCCGAGGAGCACGAGCCGTCTTCGGTGGGCGCATGCTGACCCGTTCGAGGGAGCCGGGGGCGTAGGGGCCCATGATGAGCGGCGGACCGCCGGTCTCGTCGGAGGTGCAGGACCTGGAGCAGCGGATCGAGGCGCTGCGAAAGGAGTACGATCACTACCTGGCCGGGGTGCGCCGCACGGAGCCCGAGAAGCTGCGTCGGGACCTGGAGCGGGAGCTGCGCCGGCTGGTGGGGTCGCCCCTGCTGACCACGGCGGAGCGGTTCCGGGTCACGACCCTGGCCCACCGCTTCCGGGCCCTGGAGTCCCGCGTCCGGAACCTGATGGAGCGGCGGGGGGCCCGCAAGGCACGGGCAGGGGCCGAGGCGCAGGGGGGGGCCGAGATCGTGGTGGATCGGCTGCTGCTCCGCAACCCCGCGGCCCTCGAGCGGTACGTGGGCCGCCTGCACCGGGAGATCT
>JAADGT010000265.1 GCA_013152215.1 Deltaproteobacteria bacterium | reverse complement strand
CCAGGGGTGCACGGTGTGCCACGATCCCCACCGTGCCGATTCCGAGCACCAGCTGCGCAGGCCCGGCAACGCCCTGTGCCTGGGATGCCACGACCTGGCCGGGCACGCCCACACCGTGGACGCGGCCCGGGGGGAGCGGTTCCCGGGAGCACAGGGGTTCCCCACCGACGGGGGACGGTACCTGTGCACGGGATGCCACGCCCCCCACGAGGCCGAGGACAAGGGGCTGTTCGTCCGGCCCCGGAAGGTGCTGTGCCAGGAGTGCCACCGGATCTGACCCCGTCGGCTGTCGCCCCCCGCCCCGCTTCCGTGGTAAGAGGGGCTGCACGGATTCCCTTCTCCCCCGAGGACCGATCCCGATGCGCGAGCGGTTGGCCAGCCTGCTCCTCTCCTCCATGCGCTGCGGCGTGATCGCGGTGGACGCCGAGGGCACCGTGATGCTCTGGAACCGTCCGGCCGCCGAGATCCTGGGCATCGGTCCGGAGGGCACCGAGGGGCGCCACTGCCGGGAGGTGCTCGCCCCGTACCCGGCCTTGGCCCACCTGCTGCTGGAGGCCCTGGGCCGGACCACCCTGCCGGACCGGGCCGAGCTCGAGCTGGAGCGGCCGGACGGCGGGCGGGAGCTGGTGGGGTTCAGCCTCTCGCGGGTGGAGGCCCCTGACGGCGCCGTGCTGGGCTCGGCCCTGTTCTTCAAGGACCTGACCGTGGTCGAGGAGGAGCGGGAGCGGGAGGCCCTGCGCAGCCGGCTGGCCAGCCTGGGGGAGGTGGCCGCCCAGCTGGCCCACGAGATCCGCAACCGTTTGGGGGGCATCCGCCTGTTCCTGGGTCTGGCTCGACGCAGACTGGACCACGACCCCGAGGGAACGGAGTTCCTGGGCCGGGCCGAGCAGGAGCTCCTCGAGGCGAACCGGAAGATGGGGGAGATCCTGGCCTTCGTGCGGCCGCTCCGGCTCGAGACCGGACCGGTGGACGCCGAGGCGCTGTGCCGGGAGGCGTGGCAGGGGGTGGTGGCCCGGTTCGGGGGGGAGACGCCGCGCCTGTCCTGGGAGGCGGAGCCCGGCCTCCCCCCGGCCCGGGCCGACCGGGAGAAGCTGCGGGACGCCCTGTCCAACGTGCTGGCCAACGCGGTCGAGGCGGCCGGGCCGGGAGGAACCGTGCGGGTTCGGATCTCGCTGGAGGAGGTGCCCACCCTCGTGGCCGAACCGGGAGCGACGGCGCTCCCTGGGCTGCGGCAGTTCGAGCAGCATCCGGCCTCCCGGCTGCGGATCGAGGTGGAGGACGACGGCCCCGGCATGGAGCCGGAGGTGCTGCGGCGGGTGTTCCACCCCTTCTTCACCACCAAGGAGGGCGGCTCGGGCCTGGGGGTTCCCACGGCCCAGAAGATCCTGGACGCCCACGGCGGAGGACTGGACGTGACCTCCGAGCCGGGCCGGGGGGCCCGGTTCGTGCTGCGGGTGCCGGTGGTCACCGAGGAGACGGATCGTGGCTGACATTCTGATCGTGGAGGACCACGCGGCCCTGCGGGACGCCCTGGCCATCGCGGCCGGGGCCCGGGGTCACCGGGTGGTCACGGCCGAACGGGGGGACGCGGCGGTTCGGGTGCTGGAGAACCGCTCGTTCGACCTGGTGGTGACCGACCTCAAACTGCCCGGGGCCGACGGGTTCGCCGTGCTCGAGGCCGTGCGGGCCCATCAGCCGCGCACGCCCGTGATCGTGATGACCGCCCACGGATCCATGGAGGCGGCGGTGCGGGCCCTCCGGCTGGGGGCCCTGGACTTCATCGAGAAGCCGTTCGACATCGACGAGATGGAGGCCCGGATCGAACGGGCCCTACAGCAGGGGGACCTGGCCGAGACCGTGCGGGGCCTGCGCGAGCACCTGCTCGAGCCCTACCGGCCCGAGAACATCGTGGGCGACAGCCCGGGCATCCGGGCCGCCCTGGATCTGGCCCGGAAGGTGGCGCCGGCCCCCACCACCGTGCTGATCACGGGAGAGACCGGTACCGGCAAGGAGCTGGTGGCGGGTGCGATCCACGCCATGGGCCCCCGGCGCGAGGGGGAGTTCGTGGCGGTGAACTGCGCGGCCGTGCCCGACACCCTGCTGGAGAGCGAGCTGTTCGGGTACGAGCGGGGCGCGTTCACCGGCGCGGCCCGCCGGCGGGTGGGCCGGTTCGAGCGGGCCCACGGCGGCACCCTGTTCCTGGACGAGATCGGCGACATGAGCCTGGCCACCCAGGCCAAGATCCTGCGGGCGATCGAGGACGGCCGCATCGAGCGGCTGGGAGCCGAGGCCCCCCTGGAGGTGGACGTGCGGATCATCGCGGCCACCCACCGGGACCTGTCGGAGATGGTGCGCCAGGGCAAGTTCCGGGAGGACCTGTTCTACCGGCTGAACGTGGTCACCATCCGGCTGCCCCCCCTGCGGGAGCGGGGGGACGACGTGATCCTGCTGGCCCGCCACTTCGCCCGGCAGTTTTGCACCGAGTTCAAACGCTCGCCCGTGGAGTTCGGCGACGACGCCCTGGAGACCCTGCGGCGCCACCCCTGGCCCGGCAACGTCCGGGAGCTCCGAAACGCGGTGGAGCGGGCCGTGCTCCTCACCGAGGGGCCGGTGATCTCGGCGTCGGACCTGGGGTTGCCCGAGGCCGCGCCCCCGGTTCCCAAGGACTGGGAGGGGGAGGCGTTCCGGTTCTACTTCCCCCCGGGCGGGGTGCCCTTGGACGTGGCGGAGAAGGAGCTCCTCCTGGCCGCCCTGCGCCGGGCCCGGTGGGTTCAGAAGGACGCCGCCCGGCTGCTGGGCATCACCAAGAGGGCCATCCACTACAAGATCGAGAAGTACGGGATCACCCACCCCTCCTGGACCAAGAACCGCCCCCCTCCGGACCCGGAGGGTGACACCGGCCCGGCGGATCGGGTATAGGAACGGGTCGGGATGCCGGAACCCCGAGCCCGGAGGGGACGATGCTGTTCGAGCGGTACCGCAGGATGAACCACAGGGATCGGGCGCTCCTGGACGGTCGCCTGATCACCTACCACTTCTACGTGGGAGGGGTCACGCTCCTGGCCCTGGGCTGGATCGGGATCGCCCAGCACGGCAGGTACGCCTGGGTGGCCGTGGTGTTCGGGCTGGCGAGCCTGGCCATGGGTGCCGGCCTCCACTGGTTCCACCGCCGCATGATCCGCAGCCCCCACCGCGACGCCTACCTCGTGACCATCACCGCGGCCCTGGGCCGGCACCGGTTCCCCCTGCTGCCGAGCCTGCTGGGCATCCTGATTGTGTTCAGCGTGGCCGTGACCCTGCTGTACCTTCTGAGCGGGTGAGGCCGGGGTCCCAGTAACTTCGGTCGGTGGTCGTCGGTCGAGGGCCTTCGGCCCGCTGGGCGGCTAGGCAGCTAGGCGGCCGGGCGGCTCCGAAATCCAGTTTCTAGTCTCTAGTTTTTGGCCTCTAGCCCGGAGGGGCCTGAGGGGGCTCTCCAGGGGCGGGGCCGAAGAGAGGCAAAGGGTCGGGTCGAGCGATGAACCGAGACGAGCTTCTCCTACAGGGTGCCGAAGACTTCGTGCGCCTCGACAGCCTGTGCTCCGAGCTGCTCCAGGAGTTCGCAGCCTGGCTGCGCGACCATCAGGGGCGGACGCCCCTGGAAGCGGGGGGCCTGGCCCACCAGGCCGACCGGTACCTCCGGGACTTCGTGGTGGACTGCAAGGAGACCGGGCCAGCGGACGAGGACCCCACCCTGGTGCGCCAGTACCTGGCCAACTGGTACATCGTGCACACCCTCTCCCCCACCCACGACGAGATCGACCGGATCCGCGAGGCCCTGGTGCTGCTCTACCGGTTTCTGGCGGAGAAGGGAATCGTGGGAGAGGCTGCCCGGGATGCGGCCGAGGCCGCCCTGGCGGAGGCCGCATACTTCCACGCCCGGCTGGAGGCGTTCTGGAACCTCACGCCGGAGGAGATCGACCCCTGGCGGGCCCAGGACGACTACCGCCGGCGACGGCAGGGCTAGCCAGTACTAACCCGGCGGATAACCAGGCGCTATCGCTCCCTGCTCGAAGGGGCAAGGGACCTGCCGGAGAGCCGGGCGCGGCCCCTTAGCTCGCCGCGCAGCGCCTCCGACGCTCGGACCGCGAAATGGTTCGGATTCCACCGAGCTGTCATGAAACCAGCTCTTCGGTCCCGTGCCTGCGCGGCGAATCTCATGCCCG
>JAADGT010000255.1 GCA_013152215.1 Deltaproteobacteria bacterium | reverse complement strand
GTGCTCGACCTGGCCCGCTGGTACGGGCGGGAGGAGGTTCCGGATCGTCTGGACGAGCTTGCGGAGGCGCTCGGCCGCGATCCTGCCGACGCCTGCGGCCGGATCGCGGCCCGCGAGTGGCCCCCCGTGACCCGGTGGACCTGGCCCGAGGATACGCGGCGGAGGGTGCCCGTGCCGGCGGGGAGCGTGCTCCTGGTCACGGCGCCCCACCCGTTTCGAGCCGACCTGCGGGTGGGCGACCGAACCGTGGCCCGGGAGGACTCGCTCCCGCTGGGGGAGGGCCGGTTCTGGGCCGTGTTGGTCCCCGGGATCCGTCCGGTGCACGAGCAGCCGGCGGGGCTGGCCGTGCGGGTGCACGCCCCCGAGGGGACCCGGGCCACCGAGGCGCCGATCCTGCTCCTGGGCGCCGAGGAGCCCGGGGTCTATCTGGCGTACGATGCCCAGCAGATCGGAAGGAAGCGGCCCTACGCCCTGCTGACCAACGCCCGGGGGGCCATGGCCCAGGTCCGGGCCGGATGGGGCGAGATCGAGAGCCTGTACGACGCCTGGCTCGCCGGCAATCTCGACCCGGACGTTCCCGTGGACCGCCATGCGATGCTGGCCCGGATGCGCGGATGGGTGGTGGTGCGGGGGTACAGCCAGGCACTGGGTCGGGCGTGCACCGAGCGGTTCGAGGCGGCCCCGGGCGGCCCGGCCTCCTGGCGGTTCTCGGTGCCGTGCGGCATGGGCCGGCGGGTGGTCCTGGAGGCCGTGCTCCGGCTCTCCCCCGACGAGAACGCCGTGCACCTCGAGATCCACCGGCCTCCGGCCGGCGAGGACCGAGAGGCCCTGCCCGACGAGGAGCCGGTACGGGTCGTGTTGCGGCCCGACGTGGAGGACCGTCCGAACCACGGCCACACCAAGGCGTTCGCCGGCCCGGAGTCCACGTGGCCCCCGGCGGTGCGGCCGCTTCCGGCCGGGTTCGAGTTCGCGCCCGATCCGGAACGCAGGCTGCGGGTCACCGCCCTTCCCGGCACGTTCGTGGCCGAGCCGGAGTGGCTGTACGGCCTGGACCATCCGTGGGAGGCCTCCCGGGGCATCGACCCCCTGTCGGACCTCTTCAGCCCCGGATACCTGCGGGTGCGGCTGGCAGGGGGCGAGCGAGCGCTGATCCGAGCCGAGATTCTGACGGGCCAGGAGTTCCCGGCGATCCACCCCCGGCCGTGGGTGCGGCGGCCCCGGGGCCGGGTGCCCCTGGGGGCGGTGCTGCGCGCCGGCTTGGACCCCTTCCTGGTCCACCGGGAGGGGGGCCTCACCGTGATCGCGGGGTATCCGTGGTTCCTGGACTGGGGCCGGGATGCCCTCATCTTCGTGCGGGGGATGTTGGCGGCCGGCCTGGCCGAGGAGGCCGTGGAGATCCTGCTCGGGTTCGCCCGGTTCGAGGATCGCGGCACCCTGCCCAACATGATCCGGGGGGCGGACGCCTCGAACCGGGACACCTCGGACGCCCCCCTGTGGCTCGCCGTGGCGGCCGGCGAGGCGGCCGGAGCCCTGGGGCCGGAGGTATGGGCGCGGCGGTGCGGTGCCCGGACGCTGGCGGATGTGGTCCGGTCGATCGGCAGCCACTACCTGGAGGGCACCCCCAACGGGGTGGGGGTGGACCCGGCCACCGGCCTGGTGTTCAGCCCGGCCCACTTCACCTGGATGGACACGAACCATCCGGCCGGCACCCCCAGGCAGGGGTATCCGGTGGAGATCCAGGCCCTGTGGCACGCGGCCCTGGTGGGGCTGGAGACCCTCGACGACGCGCCGCGGTGGCGCCAGGTCCGGGCCCGGCTGACCGCGTCGTTCGCGGAACTCTTTTTCCGGGAGGACGAGGGGTTCCTGTCGGACTGCCTCCACGCCCCCCCGGGCCGGGGCGCGCGGGAGGCCGAGCCCGACGACCATCTGCGGCCGAACCAGCTCCTGGCCCTGACCTTGGGCCTGCTCACCGACGCGGGCCGGTGCCGCAGGGTGCTCGAGCGGTGCCAGGCGCTGCTGGTTCCGGGGGCGATCCGGAGCCTGGCCGACCGGCCGGTGCGCCACCCCCTGCGGGTGGAGCACCAGGGCCGACCGGTCCTCGACCCCTACCGGCCCTACCGGGGGCGGTACGAGGGGCCCGAGGATCCGGACCGCAAGGCCGCCTATCACAACGGCACCGCGTGGACCTGGCCGTTCCCCCTGTACGCCGAGGCGTTGTGGCGGGTGTTCGGCGACGGGGTGGCCGGTGAGGCCCGATCGCTCCTCTATTCGGTCCGGGGCTCCCTGGAGGCCGGATGCGCGGGCCTGGTGCCCGAGATCCTGGACGGCGACGCCCCCCACGCCCAGCGGGGATGCGGGGCACAGGCATGGGGCGTGTCGGAGTTCGTACGGGTCCTTGCGCTTCTGGAAGGGAGGGATAAGGTGGAGCCGCGATGACAAGGGGCGGGTCGGAGCACCCATTGCCCTCGGCCGAGAGCCGAGGCGAACGTTCGAGGGAGACCATGGCGAGAACCAAGCGAACCAAGACGGGAAGACGGCGGGTTCGATTCGAGTACCGGGCCGAGCCGGGCCACCGGGTGTGTGTGGCCGGGAGCTTCAACGGGTGGGACCCCCAGCGCACGGTGCTGGTGGATCGGACCGGAAAGGGCGACTACAGCCGGGCGGTCCTGCTGGTTCCCGGCCGGTACGAGTACAAGTTCGTGGTCGACGGCGTGTGGTGCGTGGACCCGGAGAACCCCCGGTGGGTTCCCAACGAGTTCGGCACGCTCAACAGCGTGCTGGAGCTGTGAGGCCTGGGGAGGCGCCCCCGACGGGCGGGCTGCGGAACCCCTGAGGGGAGGTGTGTGTGCGACGGCGGAGACCCAGGATCCTGATCGTGACTCCGGAGATCACGTATCTCCCCGAGGGCATGGGCAATTTGTCGAACCGGCTCACGGCGAAGGCCGGGGGGCTGGCCGACGTCTCGGCCTCGTTGGTGGCCTCGCTCCACGACCTCGGGGCGGACGTGCACGTGGCGCTCCCCCACTACCGCCAGCTGTTCCACATCGACATCGGCCGGTTCATCAGCGAGGAGCTGCGCACGTACCTGAGCAAGCTGCCGGAGGACCAGGTCCACCTGGCGGAGGATCGGATCTTCTACTACCGCGACGCGGTCTACAGCGGCTACGAGACCGAGAACCTCAAGCTGGCCCTGGTGTTCCAGCGGGAGGTGATCAACAACATCATGCCCCGGGTCCGGCCCGACCTGGTCCACTGCAACGACTGGATGACCGGCCTGGTGCCGGCCCACGCCCGCCGGCTGGGGATTCCGAGCCTGTTCACCGTGCACAACATCCACAGCCGGGAGACCACCCTGGCCCGGGTGGAGGATTTGGGCATCGACGCCGCGGAGTTCTGGCAGAACCTCTACTACGTGAGCCTGCCGGGCCCGTACGAGCAGACCCGGGAGGCGGTGCCGATCGACCTGCTCACGAGCGGGATCTTCGCCGCCCACTTCATCAACACGGTCAGCCCGACGTTCCTCCGGGAGGTCGTGGAGGGCCGCCACGACTTCGTGCCCGCGCCGGTTCGGAACGAGATCCGGAACAAGCACGACGCCGGGTGCGCCGCGGGCATCCTGAACGCGCCGGACCCCTCGTACCACCCGGTGCGGGACGACGCCCTGGTGGCCCGCTACGGCCCCGAGCGCCACGCCGAGGCGAAGCGGGAGAACAAGCTGGCGTTCCAGCGCACCCTGGGGCTCGAAACCGACCCCGAGGCCCCGCTGTTCTTCTGGCCGTCGCGGCTGGATCCCGTGCAGAAGGGCTGCGACCTGCTCGCCCACATCCTGTACGAGACTGTGTCGGCCCACTGGGCCGAAGGGCTGCAGGTGGCGTTCGTGGCCAACGGCCCGGCCGCCGAGGTGTTCACGGAGATCGTCCGGTTCCACGGCATCGGCCAGAGGGTGGCGGTCCATCCGTTTCGGGAGGACCTGTCACGGTTGGGCTACGCGGCCGCGGACTTTGTTTTGATGCCGTCCCGGTTCGAGCCGTGCGGGCTACCCCAGATGATCGGCATGCTCTACGGCGCGCTGCCCGTGGTCCACGACACCGGGGGGCTGCACGACACCGTGGAGCCGCTGGATCCGGACGCCGGCCGGGGCAACGGGTTCCGGTTCGAGGTGTACGATCCCCCCGGGCTCCGCTGGGCGATCGAGCAGGCCCTGGCGTTCCACCGCCTGCCTCCCGGGGTCCGGGCCCGGGAGACCCGACGGATCATGGCCGAGGCGGCCGGCCGGTTCACCCATGCCGAGACCGCCCGGCGCTACATCGAGCTCTACGAGCGCATGCTCGCGCGTCCGTTGGTGGGATGATGGGAGCGGCCGACCGTGCCCCCCCCTGGGGGGATCCGTGGCTCGAACCGTATCGGGACGCGATCGAGGCCCGCCGCCGTCGGATCCGGCGGTGGGCCCGGCGGCTCACCGAGGGGCGGACCTCGCTCGCGGACTTCGCCAGCGGCCACACCTACTTCGGCCTCCACCGGACCCCTGGGGGCTGGCGCCTGGCCGAGTGGGCCCCGGCGGCCGAGGCGGTCTATCTCGTCGGCGACGTCACCGGATGGGAGGAGCGGGAGCGGTTCCGGTTCCGTCGGTTGGACGGCCACGGCCGGTGGGAGCTGGTGCTGCCGGCCGACACCCTGTGCCACGGCCAGCACTACAAGCTCCGGATCCACTGGACCGGAGGGGCGGGTGACCGGATCCCGGCCTGGGCCCGCAGGGTGGTTCAGGATCCGGAGACCGGCCTGTTCAGCGCCCAGGTGTGGGCGCCGGCCCGGCCGTACCGTTGGCGCCACACCCGGCCGAACCCCCCCGCCGAGGCGCCCTTGGTGTACGAGGCCCACGTGGGCATGGCCCAGGAGCGGGAAGGGATCGGCACCTACGCCGAGTTTCGGGACCAGGTGCTGCCTCGCATCGTGCGGGCCGGCTACAACACCGTGCAGCTCATGGCCGTGGCCGAGCACCCCTACTACGGCTCGTTCGGGTACCACGTGTCGAGCTTCTTCGCGGCCTCGAGCCGGTTCGGCACCCCCGAGGAACTGAAGTCCCTGGTGGACGCGGCCCACGGGCTGGGGCTGCGGGTCACGATGGATCTGGTGCACTCCCACGCGGTCAAGAACGAGAACGAGGGCCTGGGCCGGTACGACGGTACCCGGCACCAGTTCTTCCACGCCGGGCCCCGGGGGGAGCACCCGGTGTGGGACTCGCTCCTGTTCGACTACGGGAAGCCCGAGGTGCTCCACTTCCTGCTCTCGAACTGCCGGTTCTGGCTGGACGAGTACCGGATGGACGGGTTCCGGTTCGACGGGGTCACGAGCATGCTGTTCCTGCACCACGGCCTGGGGCACACGTTCTCCGGATACGACGAGTACTTCGGCCCCCAGGTGGACGAGGACGCGTACGCCTACCTGGCTCTGGCCAACGAGGTGGTCCACCAGGTCCGGCCCGACGCGCTCACCCTGGCCGAGGACGTGAGCGGCATGCCGGGGTTGTGCGCCCCCGTGGGGCAGGGGGGCGCCGGCTTCGACCGCCGGCTGGCCATGGGGGTGCCGGACTGTTGGTTTCGCCTGGTGCGCGAGGTGCCCGACGAGGCCTGGGACCTGGGATGGGTGTGGCACGAGCTCAACAACCGGCGGCCGGAGGAGCGGGTGGTGAGCTACGCCGAGAGCCACGACCAGGCCCTGGTGGGGGGCAAGACCCTCATCTTCGAGCTGATCGGTGACGCGATGTACGGCCACATGCGGCGGGACGACCCCGACCTGCGGGTGGAACGGGGCGTCGCGTTGCACAAGATGATCCGGCTGGCCACCCTGGCCACGGCCGGGCACGGGTACCTCGCGTTCATGGGCAACGAGTTCGGCCACCCCGAGTGGGTGGACTTCCCCCGGGAGGGGAACCGGTGGTCCTACCGGTACGCCCGACGGCAGTGGAGCCTGGCCGACGATCCGGACCTCCGGTACCACGGCCTGGCCGAGTTCGACCGGCAGATGATCGGTCTCGCCCGGCAGGAGGGGTTCGTGGGGCGGGACGAGCCGCGGCTCGTGGTGCTGCGCCCCGAGGACGAGATCCTGGGGTTTGCCCGGGGCCGTCTGTTCTTCTTCTTCAACTTCCACCCCACCCGGTCCCGCACGGACTACCCGGTGGAGGTGCCGGCCGGGGCCTACGACCTGGTCCTCGACACCGACGAGCCCCGGTTCGCCGGGCCCGGCCGTCTGGTGCCGGGCCAGCGGTTCTTCACCCATCCCCTGCCCGGCGGAACCCTGGGGATCCGGCTGTACCTCCCCAGCCGGTGCGCCCTGGTGCTGCGGCGCGAGATCGGATGACTTCCGCTGGGAGGCTAAGAGGCTAGGGGGCTGGGAGGCTGGGAGGCTTGAAAATTCTGGCCCCTGATACGGCCGCGCCCGGCTCTCCAGCAGACCCCATGCCCCCGAGCTTTGGCGCGATTCGAGAGCCGCCCGGCCGCCTAGCTGCCCAGCCCCCAGCGGGCCGAAGGCCCTAGACCGACGACCAACGACCAACGACCGTCGACTGAAGTTACAAGGATGCCGTCATGCATATCCGCACGTTCTCCGTGACCCCCAGGCTCCCCGAGCGGCTTGCGCCGCTCCTGGAGATCGCCCACAACCTCTGGTGGGTGTGGAACCCCGAGGCGGTGGACCTGTTTCGCCGCATCGACCACGACCTGTGGTCGGCCACCGGCCACAACCCCGTCGCGCTGCTGGGCCGGGTGGACCAGGACCGCATCGAGTCCCTCGCCCGGGACCCGGTGTTCGTGGCCCACATGGACCGGGTGGCCCAGGCCCTGGGCCGATACCTCTCCATGCCCACGTGGGTCTCGCAGGCCTACCCCGAGCTGGAGGCCGCTCGGGTGGCCTACTTCTCCATGGAGTTCGGGATCCACGAGTGCCTGCCCGTGTACGCGGGCGGGCTGGGCGTGCTGGCCGGCGACCACCTGAAGAGCGCCAGCGAGCTGGGCCTTCCGTTCGTGGGGGTGGGGCTTCTCTACCGCCAAGGGTACTTCCACCAGTACCTGACCCACGACGGGTGGCAGCAGGAGGTGTACCCCGAGAACGACGTGTACAACATGCCGCTGCGGCCGGTGCGCACGGAGGACGGAGCGCCGGTGGAGGTGGAGGTTCGCATGGCGGGCCGGCCCGTGCGGATCCGGGCCTGGCGGGCCCAGGTGGGGCGGATCCCGCTGTACCTGCTCGACACCAACCTGGCGGCCAACGACCCGGCGGATCGGGCGATCACCCACCAGCTGTACGCACCGGGGGAGGGGATGCGGATCCGCCAGGAGGTGGTGCTGGGGGTGGGGGGGGTGCGGCTGTTGGAGGCCGTGGGAGTGGAGCCGGCCGTCTGCCACATGAACGAAGGGCACTCGGCGTTCCTCGGCCTGGAGCGGATCCGGGTGCTCATGGAGCGCACCGAGCTGTCGTTCGCCGAGGCTTTGGAGGCGGTGCGGGTGGGGAGCGTGTTCACCACCCACACCCCCGTGCCCGCGGGCATCGACCTGTTCCGGCCGCCGGAGCTCGAAGAGTACCTGGGTGACATCCTCAAGGAGATGGGGATCGGGGTCGGGGACCTGATGGCCCTGGGTCGGGAGAACCCCGCCGACCCCAACGCGCCCCTGTCCATGGCCGTGCTGGCCCTGAGGCTCAGCGGCCACCGCAACGGGGTGAGCCGGCTCCACGGCCGGGTGTCCCGACGGATGTGGGCCGGGGTGTGGCCGGGCATCCCCGAGGAAGAGGTGCCCATCGGCCACGTGACCAACGGTATCCACGTGCGTAGCTGGCTGTCGGACGAGATGGCCCGCCTGTTCGACCGGTACCTGGGCCCGTCGTGGGTGGACGAGCCCCTGGACCAGGCCATGTGGAAACGGGTCCACGACATCCCCGACAACGAGCTGTGGCGGGCCCAGGAGCGGCTCAAGGAGCGGCTGGTCGGGTTCGTGCGGCGCCGTCTGCGGACCCAGTTGGAGCGCCGCGGAGCGAAGCCCGACGAGGTGCGAGCCGCCGACGAGGTGCTCGATCCCGAGGCTCTCACGATCGGGTTCGCCCGGCGGTTCGCCACCTACAAGCGGGCCGTGCTGCTCTTCCGGGACCCCGAGCGCCTGGCCCGGATCCTCAACCATCCGGACCGACCGGTCCAGATCCTGTTCGCAGGCAAGGCCCACCCGGCCGACAACGAGGGGAAGAAGTTCATCCAGGAGATCGTGCACCACTGCCGGCAGAAGGAGTTTCGGAACCGCGTGGTGTTCCTGGAGGACTACGACGTCAACCTGGCCCGCTACCTGGTCCAGGGGTGCGACGTGTGGCTGAACACCCCCCGCCGGCCCCTGGAGGCCTGCGGCACCAGCGGCATGAAGGTGGTGCCCAACGGGGGGCTGCACCTCAGCGTGCTCGACGGGTGGTGGGACGAGGCCTATGACGGCGAGGTGGGCTGGGCGATCGGACACGGCGAGGAGTACCAGAACCCGGACGTCCAGGATCGGGTGGAGAGCCTGGACCTGTACGACCTGCTCGAGAACGAGGTGGTGCCCCTTTACTACACCCGGGGAGACGACGGGCTGCCCCGGGGGTGGATCCAGCGCACGAAGACGGCCATGGAGCGCCTGACGCCCGTGTTCAACACCAACCGCATGGTCCGGGAGTACGCCGAACGGTACTACCTGCCGGCCCTGTCCCTGTGGACCCGGTTCGCCCACAGCAACCATCAGGCCGCACGCGCCCTCGCGCGGTGGAAGGCGCGGGTGCGGGAGGCGTGGGCCGGGGTCCGGGTGGCCGAGGTGTGGGCCGACGACGGTGCCGAGCGGCGGGTGGGAGACGAGTTCGCCGTGCGGTGCCTGGTGCACCTCAACGGCCTCGCCCCGGAGGACGTGCAGGTGGAGGCCTACTACGGCCTGCTGGACCCCTCGGGCCACGTCACGGCCCCCGCCCGCAGGGCCCTGCGGTCCGAAGGCCGTCGGGATGACGGGGCCTGGGAGTTCGCCGGCCAGATCCCGTGTGAGCGCACGGGTCGGTACGGGTACGTGGTGCGGGTGCTGCCCCACCATCCCAACCTCACCAGCCCCTGGGACCTGGGGCTGGTGGTGTGGGGCTAGGCTAGGGGCGGATGCCCTTGCGGAGAAGATCCACCTGGGCCTGGACGATGAAGCGGCCCAGGCGCCCCTCGGTGCGGGCGGAAAGGGGGGAGAAGCGCAGCCGGGCGAAGCCCGGAAACGGGGCCGTGCCCTCGTCGGACCGGGCCTCCAGCACCTGAGCGGCCAGGCCCGAGAGCACCTCGCGGGGCGCGAGCCGAATCCAAAGAAGGATCCACGAGCCCGGCCGGGGCAGGGGCGGCGGGACCGAGATCCTGGCCCCCCCGACGCTTACGTCCAGGACCACGCAGGGCCGCCGGGTGCTCACCCCGGCGGCCAGAGCCTCCAGGGCCGAACCCCGACCCGCTGCGGGCGCCGGTTCCGGCAGCTCGGCCCACTCCGCCTTGAGGGAGCAGGCGAGCCGGTAGGCGGCCCGACGGTTGATCCGCTCCACGCCGCCTGCATCCACCCGCAGCACCCGGAGGCCGTCGGCCCCTGCTTCCAGTTCGCCTCGGAGGCACAGGATGCCCCGGGTGCCTGGCACCCGGAACTCGGCGCGGGTGCCGGGGGGGGCGGGCTCGGGACGTGGAGCACCCACGGGGGCTAGCACCACGCGGACCCCTTGCACGTCCACGCAGGCCGCGTCCACAGGGGGACGTTCCCCCTCGGCTACCAGGAACCCCCGGGCCTGGAGGACCTCCAGGGCCCAAGGAGGAAGGTCACGGGCCGAGCTTTCGGATTCGTTCGGTGGGGGATTCAATTTCGGTGATGCGCAGCGCGAAGTGGTCGGAGCTGACCACCACGAGCTCGCCCTTGGCCAGCACCTGGTTGTTGACCACCAGCTCCACCGGCGCCTCGGTGTCCTTGTCCAGGTCGATGATGGATCCCGGCCGGAGGCGCTGGATCTCCTTGAGGGGCATCTCGGCCTCGCCCAGGCGCACGGTGGCCTCGACCTCGAGGTCGAGGATCAGGTCGATGTTCCGCATGTCCGGCGGGACCGGCTGCTCCCCTCCCGGCATGGAAGGGGCCCCCGTGGGAGGCCCGGTGGGAGCCGACACCACTCCGGCGGAGGGCCCTTCTTCCTCCTCCTCCCGGAGGATCTTTGCCATCTCCTGGGCCACCTGGACGGGCAGAAGCACCCGGAGGGGGGTTTCGAGGATTCCCTCCACCTTGATCGTGCCCACCGCCAGGAACGCCTGATCGCCCCAGGAGAGGACGTCGGTGAGGGCTCCCTCGTCCACGGCTTGGATCTGGGGCGGATCGAATCCCACCTCGCGGCCCATGGTGGCCGAGAGCGGCGGCGCGCCGCTTCCCGCCACCTGGGTCAGGGCCTCCTTGAGGGCGTCGAGGTCGGCCTCCTCCAGTTCCTCCTTCACCTCGCCTTCACCACCGAGGATCAGGTCCGCCAGCATCGAGGCCTCCCGGTGGCGCAGCAGGAACGCCATCTCCCCGGAGAACCCGGACCGGAACGGAAACCGGACCAGCAGCCCCTTGTCGGCGGCCAGGTCGGAGAGGCTCACCACCTGGCCGAGGCCCTCCGTGACCTGGGCCGGTCGGGCCAGGAGGGCCGCTAGGGCCGAGTTGGCCGACGCAAAGAACACGCGCGCGGCCTTCTCCACGGCCTCCACCTCGGCCGGGCTGAGGTCGGCGGCCGGCACGTCGCCGATGTCGTCCGCGGCGGCGCTCAGCAGTCGGTCGATCTCGTCTTGGCTCAGGATGTCCGACATGCTCTCTCCAGCGAAGGGCCAGGGCTCAGCCCGACCCGGTCTTCAAGGCCTGGAACTCCTCCCCGCCTTCCGGGGTTGGCTCGGGCTCCTCGTCCACGATGGGGGCCTCGATCCGAACCGCCTTGCGCCCCTTCCGGGCCCCGAACACCGCCCGGAACTTGGGGATGCCCTCCACCGACACGGTGACGGACTGGTGAAGATCCGCTCCCAACGGAAACAGGTCCCCTTCCTTCAGGGCCAGGATCTGCCGGATGGTCATGCGTTGGCGACACAGGTCCGCGCTCAGGCCGGCCACCGCTCGCGCGATCACTTCGTCGATCCGGTGGTAGTCGGCCTCGGTCATCCGGGTGGTGATGTCGGTCTGATGCTCCTGCCGCAGCTCCACGGCGAAGGGCTCCAGATAGATCGCGGGGATGCACAGGTTCATCATGCCCGAGGTCTGGCCCACCTTCACCTCGAACACGATCACCACCACGATCTCGTTGGGGGCCACGATCTGCACGAGCTGAGGGCTCGTCTCCCTCCGGTCCAGCTCGAACCGGGTCTCCCCGATGGTGCGCCATGCGTCGTGCAGATCCTTGAGGGCCATATCGATGAACCCCTCGATCAGGGCCTGCTCGATGGGGGTGATCTCCCGGTTCAAGGTGGGGGTCTCGGACGAGCCCCCCATCAGCTTCTCGATCACCGCGAACACCAGGGTCGGGTTCACCTCGAAGGCCAGGGTCCCCCCCTGCGGCACGATCTTGACCACGTTGATGCAGGTGGTCTCGGGGAGGCTCATCAGGAACTCGGCGTAGGAGAGCTGGTCCACGCTCAGGAGTACGATGTCCGAGATGGTGCGCAGGTACGCCGAGAGGTCCAAGGCCAGGTTGCGGGCGTAGCGCTCGTGCAGGAAATGGAGGCTTTGGAGGACGTTCTTGGAGATCCGGTTGGGGCGCTTGAAGTCGTACCGGCTCGCCCGCTTGCGGTACCGGGTGGGGGTGGGCTTGGCCTCAGGCTTGGCCGGAGCCGCTTCCTGCTGGAGCGGGATGCTCTGGAGCAGGGCGTTGACTTCTTCCTGGCTGAGAAGTTCCGACACCTTCGTCCTCGTGCGGCGCGGGCCGCCCCGTACGGGGCGGCCGTGTACGCAGGGCTACCGTATTCGGATCGGCAGATCGGTCTCGGTTCGTGAGGGGCGCGGCCCCCGTCCCCGCCGCAGGTCCCACGCCCCGGGTGTGTGCGGCCGCCGGGTCAGTGGTCGAACAGGCCCTCCAGGAGGCCCCGCAGCCGGAGCACGGCGGCGGAGTGGAGCTGGCTCACCCGCGACTCGGTGACGCCGAGGATCTTGCCCACCTCCTTCATGGTCAGTTCGTTGAAGTAATACAACTTGAGCACCAGCGACTCTTTTTCCGGCAGCTCGTCGATCTTCTGGGCCAGGATCTCGCGGACCTCCTGCTTGCGGAGCAGCTCGAACGGGCTCTTCTCGGGTTCGTCGGGGATGTACTCCCCCAGCTCCCTGGCCTCGTCGTCGTCCTCCACCTCGCCGCCGGGGCGGTTCAGGGAGAGGAGAGAAAGCCCCCGGGCCTTGTACAGGAGCTCGTTGAACTCCTCCATGGTGATCCCCATGGCGGCGGCCGCCTCTTCGTGGGTGGCCGGCCGCTGGAGCTGCTGCTCCAGGCGGTGGAACACCTGCGCGAGCTCCCGCTCCTTACGCCGCATGGACCGGGGAGCCCAGTCCTGCTGCCGCAGGTAGTCGAGCATGGCTCCCCGGATCCGGAACTCGGCGTAGGTCTTGAACTTGACCCCCCGATCCGGCACGAACTTGTCGATGGCATCGATGAGGCCGAGGACCCCGGTGTTGATGAGATCGTCCACCTCGATGGAAGAGGGGAGCCGGGCTGCCAGCCGCTCGGCGATGTACTTGACGAGGGGCGCGTACTCCTCGATGAGCTCGTCCCTGCTGCGCTGGGGCTCGGCGGCGGAAATGGCCGACACTCCTTCGGGTTCGAGACGGCTGGGGAAGGGCGAGATGAGGGGAAAACCGGCGCGTATCCTAGCATCGGGCCCGGGGTGTGTCAACGCGGGCCCACCCCCGTGGCGAAAAGGCAAAATACCCCCTTTCCCCGCTGGAGAGGGGTGGACCCCGGCGGAAGGCGTTCCGTGCTCAGTCCAAGTACAGGGCCCGGAGCCGGGCCTCGAGTTCTTGGAGCGGCACGCCGTCGTCGGCGATTTCGTCGCGGTGCCGGGTGAGGAGCTCGTCCCGCGTGCTGCGGATCCTCGCTTGCCGGGCGTCGGGGTCGATGCCGGGCTCGTTGCGGTCCACCAAGGCGGCGGCCAGGTTCCCCACCCACTGGACCTTCTGGGCCGTGGGACTCAGGTTGACCCGGTCCGCCGCCACGGAGGCACCGGCCCGCGCCGACACCTTCGGCCGGTGGACCTTGCCCAGCCGGTCCTGCCTGGCGTAGGTGCGCAGCACGTTGTGCACCGTGAATTGGGAGATGCCCATGGTCCCGTCCCTGGGAAAAGGTCTGATCCTTCGGGTTGACGCATCGGCACGGGTCGACGAAGACTTTAGCGAGAAAAGGGATTACTTTTTGCCATAGGCCGCAAGCGCCCGGCCGGGCGGGGCCTTGGGAAGGGGACGGGAGGGGACCAGCTCCTGGCAACGGGCCTCGGCCGCCACGAGCCGCTCGGTGACGGATCGCAGCTCCTGAAGCGTGGCCGCAAACCCGGGAGCCTGTCTCGCCTCGGGGGGGCACCCCTGGACCCGGCCCCAGCACTGGGCCGCCGCCCCCACGAGGGTCTCCTTGCGGGTGAGGATCTCGATCAGGCGATCGTAGCGGGCGGATCGAAGGCACGCCTCCTGCTCGGCCGTGAGGTCGAGGAGCTCCCGGTAAAGGGTCAGGCACTTTTTCAGGTCGTCGATCGGATCCATTGTGGGAGTTTCGCCTTTCGGCATGGCAGTGTGATACCGAGCTGCGTTCAAACCGAGGGTTCTCGTGGGGGGCAAGGGGCCAATGGCTTTGGATGCAACTTGGTATGAGGGGCCGCAGGAGAGTTCGTCGGCCCGGGCCGTTGCCTCGACCGGCCCGATCCGGTAGGAAAGGGGCCGAACCCTTTGTCCGGAGGCCGCCCATGGGAATCGACCGGTACGATCAGGAGATACATCCGCGCTGCCCGCCCCTGGGGGGCGAGGTCCCGTTCTATCACTGCCGGCGGGTGAACCGCGGGCTCCCCTGTCACCGTATTGTACTGTGCTGGGCCGACCGGGTCGACATCGCCTCGTTCATCCGGGAGAACTACTCCCAGGAGGAGATCGAGGCCATGAGCCGGCCTCCGGAGTCCCGGCTCGCCGTGATGTTGGAGACCGCCCAGCGGGTGAAGAAGGAGCAAGGCGGGTGAGCGGGCCGGTGATCTACGTGGACGCGGACGGCTGCCCGGTCAAGGAGGGGGTGTATCGGGTGGCCCGCCGGGTCGGGGCCCGGGTGTACGTGGTGAGCGCCCGGCCTCTGGCCGTTCCCAAGGACCCCCAGATCCAGGCGGTGGGGGCGGGGGGGGCGTTCGATGCGGCCGACGACTGGATCGCCGAGCGGGTGGGGCCGGGGAGCGTGGTCGTGACCACCGACGTGCCCCTGGCTGCCCGGTGCGTGGAGAAAGGGGCCTGGGTCCTCGGCCCGAAGGGCAACCTGTTCACGCCCCACAACATCGGGGAGGCCTTGGCCCGGCGGGAGCTCAACGAGCAGCTGCGTCAGATGGGTCTGCCCGCGGGAGGCCCCGCCCCGTTCCAAAAAGCGGATCGGTCCCGCTTCCTCCAGCGCCTGGACGAGGTTCTCCAGGCGATTCGCCGGGGGATCGCATCGCCCCCCGAGAAGTGAGCTCGGGCCTCCCGCTCGCCCAAACCTGCGCCGCACCGCGCCCCGTTGCGGCCGTGGGGCATGGGTTTCGGTGGACGGACTTCAGCGAATTCCAGCCCCTGATCCGGCCGCGTCCGGCTCTCCGACGGGTCCCTTGCCCCTGCGAGCAGGGAGCGGTAGCGCCCGTTTATCCGCCGGGTTAACAGTCTTCCAGCTTTCCAGCCTTTGAGCCTTCCAGCGGGCCGAAGGCCCAAGGTGCTTGGAAGCCCCCCGGAGGCCTGAGGGGACTTCCAGGGCCGGGGAGGGATCACCCCACCTTTCGCACGGCACAAAGCAGGGCCTTCATCTGGGGGTAACCGAAGATCGGCTCCCGGCACCGGGCGTCCGTGAGCAGGTTCGCGTTCTGCTCCCCTTCCCAACCGTGGGGCACGAACACCACGCCTTCCGCGACCCGGGGGTCCACCCGCACCCGCATGCGCACCCGCCCCCGGTCGGTCTCGATCTCGGCCAGGTCGCCGTCGCGAAGGGCCCAGCGGGCCGCGGTCTCGGGGCCGATCTCCGCGTGGGGCTCTGGGCTGTGGGCCTGGAGCGGTTTGATCCCCCGGAACTGGCTGTGGGTGTAGTAGTAGTCCCGGTGACCCGTGGTGAGGATGAGGGGGTAACGTTGCCTGAGCTCGGACGGGGCGCTGAGCGGGCTCCGTTCCGGCTCCAGGTACACCGGCAAGGGGTCGGCGCCGGCACGGGCCATGGCCTCGCTGTAGATCTCGATCTTCCCCGAGGGGGTGGGTAGGCTCGGGGGCATCTCGTACCTCTTCTCCCCGTAGAAGGCCCCTTCGGGTTTCTCGTGGAGGAGCTCGTCGAAGGTGAGGCCCGTGGGCTCGAGCTCGAACCGGACGAACTCCTCCTCCGTGCGCCAGGGGAAGTGCTCCTCCAGGCCCAGCCGCCGGGCCAGCTGGGTGAACACCCACCACTCGGAACGGGACCCACCCAGGGGTTCGATGCACTTCTTCCGGAGCATCATGTACGGCAGGCAGTGGCACACGTTGTAGGTGTAGGCCACACCCCATTTCTCCAGGTGGGAGCACGCCGGAAGCACGTAGTGCGCCTCCCGGGCGGTCTCGGTCAGGAACAGGTCGTGAACCACCAGCAGGTCCAGCCTCCGGAACGCCTCCCGGAACGCGTTCGAATCGGGCATGGAGACCAGGGGGTTGCCCCCCACCACATAGAACGCCTTGAGTCGGTCCGGAACCGCCTCGGGCACCTTGGTCACCACCCCATAGGGGCTCCTTCGGCCCCACAGGTCCACGAACAGGGGGTACTCGTCGGAACCCAGCGGGTCCCCGGACACCCCGAGGCCCACGTTGCCGAACCGGGGGCGGGGGCTGATCACCCACCCCCCCGGCACGTTGATGTTTCCGGTGATCACCTGGAGCACCGAGAACGCCCGGCTCGCCTGCACCCCTGCCGCGGTCTGATCCTGGGTGCAGGTGCCCTGGTAGATGCTGGCGCCTTTGGTCCTGGCCATCCATCGGGCCAGTTCGCGGATCTTGGCGGCCGGCACCCAAGTGATCTCCTCGGCCCACTCGGGGGTGAACGGCCGTACGTGCTCCACGAGCCGGTCGAACCCGATCGCGAACGCCTCGACGAACCGCCGATCGTACAGCTCGTTCGCGACGATCTCGTGGATCATGGCCAGGGCCATGGCCGCGTCCGATCCGGGCCGGATCCGCAGGTACAGGTCGGCCCGGTCCGCCAGGGGAATCCGGCGGGGGTCGATGATCACCAGTTTGGCCCCCCGATCCAGGTTTCGGTCGATGGCGAGCTTCAGGGGGAAGTCGCTGGCATCGGGGTTGTGGCCCCAGAGGATGTAGAGCTCCGAGTCGAGCTCCTCGGTCGGGTACTTGCCGAAGGTGATCTGGCGGGCCCGGATGCGCATCCGGTAGCACACGCTTTCCACCGAGAAAAAGTTGGGGGAGCCGAAGGCCGCCTTGAACCGCTGGGCCAGGCCGGCCATCTCCAGGTTCTCGACCCCGATGGACCCGCTGAACATGGCCAGAACCTCGGGCCCGAACTCCCGTCGCAGCCGGTCGAGCCGGGCGGCGATCTCGTCTAGGGCCTGCTCCCAGGAGATCTCCTGGAGCCCCCCGTTCGTCCGCTTCAAGGGGGTCAGGATCCGGTCGGGGTGATAGACGTTTTCGAGGACCGCCTCCCCCCGGGGGCACAGGCGGCCCCGGTTGAGGGGGTGGGACTCGAGCCCCTCCACCGCCACGGCCCGTCCGTTCTCCACGGTCACCTTGCATCCGCAACTGTGGTAGCACAGGGTGCAGTCGGTGTAGACCACCCGGGTGTGGGCTGCGGTGTGGCGCATGGTATTCCTCCAGATGATGGGGGGAAGTTTCTTCAGGCCCCTGGGGGCCGGGCAACCGGGAAGGGTACCTTCGAGCTCCGGTGGTCCCTGGAACCTGTGTCCCTGGACTGCGACGCTACGGCGCAGAGCCACCTGAGCCGCCAGGAGCGAAAGAAAGGTTCGCCTCCGAGCGGTCCGGAAGCCCGAAGTCATTCGAATACGTTACTACTCCCGTCCGACGCACAAAAGGGCCGATGGGCTCGTTGCTCCCCCTGTTGTCGCCGCGGGGCGACAGGATCCCCCCGGTTCCGGGAGGGGGAGCGGCGGCGGTCGATGATTCCTGCGGGGAAAACCATGGGTTGTGTGGATGGCACGCACCCTGCTAGGAGAGGCCGGTGAGGACGGCCGGCGGCCGTCCCGGGCTACCCTTTCACGATCCCGTCCCTCAGGAGGCGTCCATGCGTTGCCGTTCCCACCGTCTGGTGTTCCTGTCCGACCGGTTCGTGTGCCGTTACTGCGGCTGGGTGTGGCGGATCACCCGCCGGCCGGGGTGACGCCGACAAGCGACAGGGGCGCCGTGCCCCCAAGCGGGCCTTGCGAAGGCAACGGCGGTGTGGAATCCTTTGCGGCTCTTCATGTGACCCCAGCCAAGGAGGAGCCGCACCATGGCCAGCCCTTTCGACGCCCGGACGTCCTTGCCGACCGCATCGGGTTCCGTGGACATCTTCAGCCTTCGCGCCCTGGAGAAGGCGGGCCTCGGCGAGGTGTCCACCCTTCCGGTCACTTTGAAGGTGCTTTTGGAGAACCTGCTGCGCCACTGCGACGGGTACCATGTGGGCGAGGACGACGTGGCGTACCTGGCCGGCTGGGACCCTGCCGCCGGTGAGCAGCGGGAGATCGCGTACATGCCGGCCCGGGTCCTCCTGCAGGACTTCACCGGCGTGCCCGCCGTGGTGGACCTGGCCGCGCTCCGGTCGGCCATGGCCCGGTTGGGCGGCGACCCCAAGAAGATCAACCCGCTGATCCCGGCCGACCTCGTCATCGACCACTCGGTTCAGGTGGACCGGTTCGGCACCGAGGATTCCTTCGGGTTCAACGCCCGCAGGGAGTTCGAGCGAAACCGGGAGCGCTACGAGTTCCTGAAGTGGGGCCAGATGGCCTTCGACAACTTCCGGGTGGTGCCCCCTGCGACCGGCATCTGCCACCAGGTGAACCTGGAGTACCTGGGGCGGGTGGTCCAGACCCGGGACGGGGTGGCGTTCCCCGACACCCTGGTGGGGACCGACTCCCACACCACCATGATCAACGGCCTGGGGATCCTGGGGTGGGGCGTGGGCGGCATCGAGGCCGAGGCCGTGATGCTCGGCCAGCCGGTGTACATGCTGGTTCCCCGGGTCGTGGGGGTCCGTCTCACCGGCGAGCTGCGCCCGGGGGTCACGGCCACGGACCTGGTGCTGCGGGTCACGGAACTCCTGCGGGAGCACGGGGTCGTGGGCAAGCTGGTGGAGTACTTCGGCGATGGGGTGGGCGGCTTGAGCCTGCCCGACCGGGCGGTGTTGGCCAACATGGCGCCGGAGTACGGGGCCACGGCCGGGTTCTTCCCGGTGGACGCGGGTACCTTGGAGTACCTGCGGTTCACCGGACGGGACGAGGCCCTGGTCGACCTGGTGGAGCGGTACACCAAGGAGCAAGGGCTGTTCCGGTCCGACGACGCCCCTGCCCTGCGCTACAGCGAGGTGGTGGAGCTGGACCTCGCCGCGGTCGAGCCCGCCATCGCCGGCCCCAAGCGGCCCCAGGACCGCATTCCCCTGGGTCGGGTCAAACGGGCCTTCTTCGATGCCCTCCGGACCACCTTCAGCAAAGGTGTGGAGACCGATCTGCCGGAGGGGGAGGAGGCCGGCCGGTGGGCCGACGAGGGGGGGAACCCTTCGGACGGACAGGTGGTCCCCGCCCCCCGGCGCCACGACACCTATAGCGACCAACGGGTCCGGGTGGACCTGGACGGGGTGGAGGCGTCGCTGACCCACGGCGCCGTGGTGATCGCGTCCATCACCTCGTGCACCAACACCTCCAGCCCCACCTTGATGCTGGGGGCCGGCCTCCTGGCCAAGAAGGCGGTGGAGCGGGGGCTCACGGTGCGGCCCTGGGTGAAGACGAGCCTGGCCCCGGGCTCCAGGGTGGTGACCCGGTACCTGGAGGCAGCCGGCCTGCTGCCCTACCTGGAGGCGCTGCGGTTCCACCTGGTGGGGTACGGCTGCGCCACCTGCATCGGCAACAGCGGCCCCCTGCCCGAGCCGGTGGCCCGGGCCGTGACCGAGAACGACCTGGTGGTGGCAGGGGTCTTGTCGGGGAACCGGAACTTCGAGGGCCGGATCAACCCCCTGGTGAAGGCCAACTACCTGGCGAGCCCGCCCCTGGTGGTGGCCTACGCCCTGGCCGGCACCGTGGACATCGACCTCACCCGGGAACCCATCGCCCACGACCCCAACGGCCAGCCTGTGTACCTCCGGGATCTGTGGCCCAGCGACGGGGAGGTGCGCGAGGCCGCGGCCCGGGCGGTGTCGGCCGGCATGTTCGGCGAGGAGTACGCCAAGGTGTTCGAGGGGACCGAGCTGTGGAACGGCATCGAGGCCCGGGGAGCGGAGCTCTATGCCTGGGACCCCACGTCCACTTACATCCAGGAACCGCCGTTCTTCCAGGACCTCACCCTCGACCCCCCGGGCGTGCGGCCCATCGAGAACGCCCGGGCCCTCGCGGTGCTGGGCGACTCGGTGACCACCGACCACATCTCCCCCGCGGGGGCGTTCGGGCCCGACACTCCGGCCGGGCGGTATCTGATCGAGAAGGGGGTCGCTCCGGAGGAGTTCAATTCGTTTGGGTCCCGCCGGGGCAACCACGAGGTGATGATGCGGGGTACCTTCGGCAACGTGCGGATCCGCAACCGGCTGGCCCCAGGCACCGAGGGCGGGTTCACCACCCACCTGCCCACCGGGGAGGTGCTGCCGATCTACGACGCGGCGATGCGCTACCGGGACGAGGGCACCCCGTTGGTGGTGCTGGCCGGCAAGGACTACGGCATGGGCTCGAGCCGGGACTGGGCCGCCAAGGGGACGGCCCTGCTGGGGGTGCGCGCGGTGATCGCCGAGAGCTACGAGCGCATCCACCGCTCCAACCTGGTGGGGATGGGGGTGCTGCCGCTCCAGTTCCAGCCGGGAGACTCGGTGGAGTCCCTGGGCCTAACGGGGCGGGAGACGTTCACGGTGGAGGGCCTGGACGATCGTCTGCGCCCCGGTCAGACCCTCACGGTGCGGGCCCGGGCGGAGGACGGGGGAGAAAAGACCTTCCCCGCCCTGGTGCGGATCGACACGCCGGTGGAGATGGAGTACTACCGCAACGGCGGCATCCTCCACACCGTGCTCCGGAGGTTGGCCCGGGAGGGGTGATACCAAGTTGCATTCAAATCTATTGGCCTCCTGCACAGAGGGGCAAGGGACCTGTCGGAGAGCCGGGCGCGGCCCTTTGGCTCGCCGCGCAGCGCCTCCGGCGTTTGGACTGCGAAATGGTACGGATTCCACCTGGCTGCCATGAAGCCGGCTCCGCCGTCCCGTGCCTGCGCGGCGAATCTCAATGCCCGGCTTCGCGCCCGG
>JAADGT010000153.1 GCA_013152215.1 Deltaproteobacteria bacterium | reverse complement strand
GTCGCGCTTCGTCGGAGCCTCCAGCCCCACCGCCGGAATGGATATGCTTTTTTGCGGAACGGAACACTAGGCAGCAGCGATGCTCCCCGGCCGTGGACCGATGACCGCTGACCGCCTTACCGGATGAAGTCCAGCCGGTAGCGGCTGCGGATGTACTGCAGAAACCAGCCCACCTCTTCCAGGGCCCGCTTGAGGTCGGCCCGCTCCCGCGGGGTGAGGCGCAGGGGGTCCAGGTAGTTGTCGGGGGGGCGGCCTTCCGAGAGGTTTCGCACCTGGTGGCGCAGCCTCAGCCCCACCAGGGTGGTGAACGCGTCGTCCAGTCGGTCCGCCTCCTCGGCGGACAGCACGCCCCGGTGGCGCAGGGCGTCGAGTTTCTCCCAGGTGCTGCCGTCCAGGACCCCCGTTTCCAGGGCGAGAAGGCTCACCCCCTCCGTGAGGGCGAAGATGCCCGCCTTCTTCATGTCCACCCGGCCCTTGTGACGGCCCCGGCGCTCCGTGCGGATCCGCCCGAACCACCCCAAGGGTGGGGGGAACCGCACGATGTTCTTCGCCACCCGCGGAAAGAACAGGCTGTGTCGCCGGGTGAGCTCCAGGATGTGGTCCTTGATCCGGCGTTCCAGGCCGGGGTCGCCCCAGAGGGTCCTGAGGTCCTGGAACATCCCGAAGTTGACCATGTTCTCGCCGGTGGGCACCGTGACCCACTGCTCCACCCTGCGCAGCCACTCCGACAAGCTGTGTCTCCACTGGGGGTTGGACGCCATGGTCCCCCCGGGGCAGGGCGGCACCCCGATGGCGATCAGGGTCTCCACCAACCGCACCGAGAACCGCTCCACGTCCCACCGGGCCCCTTCGTCCAGGTCGTCGTCGTAGACCGCGGCGCTGTCCTGGTCGGTCCGCAGGGTCTGCTCGCCCCGCCCCTCGCTCCCCAGCACCAGGTACGCGGCCCCCTCCGGGAGCACCACGCCCTCCCCTTCGAGAAGCTCGGCCGCCTTCCGGGTCACCTCGTCGTTGAAGTGGGAGATCAGCCCCACCAGGTCCCGGGTGCGGGCCCCCGCCCGCAGGGCGAACCGGACCATCTCGAGCACCCGCCCGTTCACCCGCTTGAGCTCTGACACGGTGGTGGCCCGGGCGATCTCGTCCCGGAGGTAGAGGGGGCTGTTGGTCTGGATGCCGAGGATGTCGGTGCCGGTGACCATGCCCACCATCCGGCCCCCCGCGTCCACCACCAGCAGCCGGTGGATGTTGTGGCGGGCCATCAGGTACACCGCCTCGTAGGCGGGGGCTTGGTCGCCCACCGTCAGGATGGGCGAGCGCATGATCTCCCGGACCCGGGTGTCGCGGATGCGCCCGGCGGAGCGGGCCACGAGGCGCCGGAGATCCCGGTCGGTCACAATCCCCACCGGGGCGCCGTCCTCCTCCACCACCAGCCCCGAGATCCCCCGCTCGTCCATCCGCCGGGCGGCGGCCACCACGGTGTCGTCCGGCAGGCATGTGACCACCGGCCCCTTGCAGATCTCGCGCACCGGCGTGAACAGGAACCCTTCCTCCCTCATGGTCCGACCTCCTCCGGAGCGATCTTCCCCGAACCGGCGGATATTCTCAACGATTTTCACGGAGGTGGGCCGAACCCCGTATGGTTCGGGCCCAAAGGGTTTCGGATCGCCACACCCACCCCTTCGGATATCAAACACGATTTATTTTTCGCTTGACGCAAAAGGGGGCGCTTTGTACTCTTGTGAGCCCGGGGCAATACGCTGTTTGGTGTGCGGCTGCCCCGACATGGCGTTCAGCGACCCCTGGGGGGGCCGGACGCCGCCCGGAACCGCGGCGGAAAGGAGGGAGGAGTATCGGGAGAGACGCAGCACCATTGTCGAGCAGTACCCACGCAACACCGGAAGGAGGAGCTTCGCCATGGAGCGAAAAACACAACTCGTAGCCTACTGGAAGGAAAACATCAGGTACATCTCGATCCTTCTCGCGATCTGGTTCGCCGTGTCGTACCTGTGCGGCATCCTTCTCGTCGACGCCCTCGACACGATCCGCATCGGCGGGTTCAAGCTGGGCTTCTGGTTCGCGAACCAGGGTTCGGAAATCACCTTCGTCATCTTGATTTTCGTTTACGTGAAGTTGATGAACAATTTGGATCGCAAATACGGGGTTCACGAGGACTAGGGTCGTCTAGTCAGGTCGATAAGGAGTGATCCATGGGTATTCTTGGATGGACCTGGATAATGGTGGGGATCACCTTCGCCATCTACATCGGGATCGCCATCTGGGCGAAGGCCGCCACGACCGGCGATTTCTACGTGGCGGAGAAGCAGGTGCACCCCATCCTGAACGGCATGGCCACCGGCGCCGACTGGATGAGCGCGGCGTCCTTCATCTCCATGGCCGGTCTCATCGCCTTCTTGGGCCGCGACGGCGCCATGTACCTCATGGGGTGGACCGGTGGATACGTCCTCCTCGCCATGCTTCTCGCGCCGTACCTCCGGAAGTACGGGAAATACACGGTTCCCCAGTTCATCGGTGACCGGTACTACTCCAACACCGCCCGGGCCGTGGCGATCATTTGCGCCATTTTCGTCTCGTTCACCTATGTGTGCGGCCAGATGCGGGGTGTGGGGGTGGTGTTCTCCCGGTTCCTCGAGGTGCCGATCAACACGGGCGTGGTCATCGGCATGGCCATCGTGTTCATCTACGCCGTGTTGGGCGGCATGAAGGGCATCACCTACACCCAGGTGGCCCAGTACTGCGTGCTGATCGTGGCCTACCTGATTCCGGCGATCTTCATCGCCGCCATGCTCACCGGCAATCCCTTGCCGCAGATCGGGTTCGGGAGCAAGATCAGCGCCAATGGGGCCCAGGTGCTCCACGACGCCTCGGCACAGGGCAAGTACCTGCTGGATGTGCTGGACCAACTCCACAAGGATCTCGGGTTCGCGGCCTACACGGCCGGTAAGCGGCCCACCATCGACGTGTTCTTCATTACCTTCGCCCTCATGGTGGGTACCGCGGGCCTGCCCCACGTGATCATCCGGTTCTTCACGGTGCCGAAGATCCGCGACGCCCGCGCCTCGGCCGGTTGGGCCCTGGTGTGCATCGCCATTCTCTACACCACGGCCCCGGCCGTGGCCGCCTTCGCCAAGACCAACTTCATCAAGACCGTGCACGGCAAGGCCTACACCGAGGCTCCCTCCTGGTTCAAGAACTGGGAGAAGACCGGCCTGATCGCCTGGGTCGACAAGAACGGCGACGGCGTGATGCAATACGCCCCGGGCAAGCCCTTCAAGGGCAAGCCCAAGTTCAAGGAAGGCGAGAAGGGTAAGTTCGGTCAGCTCGTGGTGACCAACGCCCTGACCGACAACGCCAACGAGATCTACGTGGACCGGGACATCATGGTGCTGGCCAACCCGGAGATCGCCAAGCTGCCCAACTGGGTGGTGGCCCTGGTGGCCGCGGGCGGTCTGGCCGCCGCCCTGTCCACCGCGGCCGGCCTGCTGCTGGTGATCGCATCCTCCCTGTCCCACGACCTCATGAAGGGCATCATCAACCCGGACCTGTCCGAGAAGGCCGAGCTGATGTGGGCTCGGATCGGCGCCGGTCTCGCGGTGGTGGTGGCCGGGTGGTTCGGCATCCATCCGCCGGGGTTCGTGGCCCAGGTGGTGGCGTTCGCGTTCGGTCTGGCCGCCTCCTCGTTCTTCCCCGCGATCATCATGGGGGTGTTCAACAAGAAGACGAACAAGGAAGGCGCGATGTGCGGCATGGTGGTGGGTATCGTCTTCACCGCGGCGTACATCATTTACTTCAAGTTCGTCAATCCGGCGGCCAACAACCCGCAGCACTGGTGGTTGGGGATCAGCCCCGAGGGCATCGGCACGGTGGGCATGATCCTGAACTTCATCGTGATGTGGGTGGTGTCGAAGTTCACCCACGAGCCGCCCCAGGAGGTGCAGGAGCTGGTGGAGAGCCTGCGCTATCCCCAGGAAGCCCGGTAAGCGATTCCGCGGCGACCCAGGGCGTGCGGTCCGGTGCCTGCCGGGCTGCACGCCCTTTTTTTGCGCCTGGAAAAAGGGCAGAATGGGGCGTCTGCTCCACCAGCCCCCATGCCCCTCCCAGGGCTTGGCAGCAACCCCAAGAGCCGCCTGGCCGCCTAGCTGCCTAGTGTGCCGTTTCGCAAAAACGTATGCGGATTGCGTGGGTGGGGCTGGGG
>JAADGT010000048.1 GCA_013152215.1 Deltaproteobacteria bacterium | reverse complement strand
GTGGGGCTGGGGGCCCCTCCTTCGCTGAACGGCCTCGCAGGGGCCGCCTCGGCGCGGTCCGCTGCGGCGCGTGAGAGCACGCGCCGCGGCCGCACCGCTCGCGCCGGGCGGCCCGGGCTGCTCGGCCGTCGCGCTTCGTCGGAGCCCCCAGCCCCACCCACGCAATCCGCATACGTTTTTGCGAAACGGAGCACTAGAAAAACCGAGGGGGCAGACCGTTGGGTGGGGGCTCTACCAGGCCCCCGCAGGGCCCCACAGCGGGGAAGGGTAACTTCTCCCCAAACCGCGAGGTGGAGGCGAAGAGGCATGAAGGTTCCTGGAACGCGTGGGAATCCGGAAGGTTTTTTAAGCCTCCCAGCCTTCCAGCCTTCCAGCGGGACGAAGGCCCCGTGAGATTTTTTATTGCAAATGAGTTGCAATAGTGTTAGAACCCCCAGGGTCGGATCCCTTCGAGGAGGAGCCATGCCTGGTCGTTGTCACTCGTCCGCCGCGCCCCAAGCCGATCCGTCCCTGCGGAAGATCGTGCTGGTGGGCAACCCCAACGTGGGCAAGAGCGCGCTGTTCAACCGGATCACCGGGGCCTACGTGGTGGTGTCGAACTACCCGGGCACCACGGTCGAGGTGTCGCGGGGAAGGCTGCGCCTGGGGTCCACGGACGTGGAGGTGGAGGACACCCCGGGTATGTACAGCCTGCTGCCGATCACCGAGGAGGAGAGGGTGGCCCGGGACATCCTCCTGGAGTCCCATGCCGATGCGGTGCTCCACGTGGTGGACGCCAAGAACCTGAAGCGCATGCTCCCCATGACCCTCCAGCTGATCGAGGCCGGGCTGCCGGTGGTGCTGGTGCTCAACATGATCGACGAGGCCGAGCGGTTGGGGGTGCGGATCGACACGGATCGGCTTGCCCGGTCCCTGGGGGTGCCGGTGGCGACCACGGCCGCCCTCACCGGTCGGGGGGTGAAGGAGCTGATCGCCCGTCTCGGCGAGGCGGGCAGGGGGCGGACCCTGCCCGAGATCTACTACGGGCCCGAGGTGGAGTCGGCCATCGCCCGGGTGGAGCCCCTGGTCCCGGCCCGATCCGGGCTGTGTCCCCGGGCCTTGGCCTTGCTGCTCCTCCAGGGCGATGAGCGGCTGGAGGAGACCCTGGGTCTTTCGGCCGCGGACGTGGAACGGGTGGCCGAGGCCCGCAGGGAGGTGGAGCGCAGGGCCGGAGCCCCGGCCAGCCTGCTGGTGCCCGAGCGGCTCCACGACGAGGCCGCCCGCTTGGCGGACGAGGTGTTCCGCGCACCAGAGGCCGGGCGGGTGACCTGGGCGGAGCGGTTGAGCAAGTGGATGATGCACCCCGTGACCGGTTTGCCGATCCTGGCGGTGGTGCTCTACTACGGGTTGTACAAGTTCGTGGGGGGCTTCGGGGCCGGGACGGTGGTGGACTTCCTGGAAGGGCACCTGTTCGAGACCTATGTGAACCCGTGGGTCAACGACGCGGTGACCCGGTGGATCCCCTGGAGGTGGCTCCAGGAGCTGATCGGGCTGGACTACGGAGTGGTCACCCTGGGGCTTCGCTACGCCGTGGCGATCATCCTGCCGATCGTGGGCACGTTCTTCATCGCCTTCTCGATCATTGAGGACTCCGGCTACCTGCCCCGGTTGGCCATGCTGGTGGACCGGCTGTTCAAGTCGATCGGGCTGAACGGCCGGGCGGTCATCCCCATGACCCTCGGGTTCGGGTGCGACACCATGGCCACCATGGTGACCCGTACCCTCGAGACCACCCGGGAGCGGATCATCGCCACGGTCCTGCTGGCCCTGGCGATCCCTTGCAGCGCCCAGTTGGGGGTGATCCTGGGTATGATGTCGGCCGAGCCCCGGGCAATGGCCGTGTGGGCGGGGTTCGTCATCGGGGTGTTCCTCTTGATCGGATGGCTCACGGCCCGGATCCTTCCGGGGGATCCTCCGATGTTCTACATGGAGATCCCTCCCCTTCGCCTGCCGCGACCCGGAGCCGTGGCGGTGAAGACCCTGACCCGGATGCAGTGGTACTTTGCCGAGATCCTTCCCCTGTTCCTGCTGGCCAGCGTGCTGATCTGGCTCGGCAAGATCACGGGCCTGTTCGACGCGGCGGTGTCCGGTCTGGGCGTGGTGATGGGGTGGATCGGGCTGCCCAAGGAGGCGGCGGTGGCGTTCCTGTTCGGGTTCTTTCGGCGCGACTACGGGGCCGCCGGTCTGTACGACCTGCAGACCCAGGGGCTGCTGACCGGAAACCAACTGGCCGTGGCCGCGATCACCCTGACCCTGTTCGTGCCGTGCATCGCCCAGTTCCTGGTGATGCAGAAGGAGCGGGGCACCAAAACGGCGCTGGCCATCGCAGGGTTCGTGTTCGTGTTCGCGTTCGGCGTGGGCGCCCTGGTGAACGGCCTCTTGACGGTGCTGGGGGTGCAGCTGTGAAGTGCGGGTTCTGCGGCAGGCGGTTCTCCGAGGACGAGGCGCGCAAAGAGTGCCGGGGCTGCTCGGTGTTCGGAGGCTGCAAGAACGTGAAATGCCCCTACTGCGGGTACGAGATGCCCCGGGAGGCGGGGTGGATCCGCTGGCTTCGCACCCGTAAGGAGAAGCGGTCATGAAGTTGGACGAGCGGGCGGAAGAGGCCCTGGAGACCCTGTGGGAGACCCTCGAGGAGGGGAAGCCTCGGAGCGCCATGCCGAGCGGCGAGGATCTCCAGGCCCTGGCGGACCTGGGGCTGGTCACAGGGCAGGGGGAGTCGGTGGGGTTCACCGACCGCGGCCGGGAGGAGGCCCGGCAGGTGATCCGGCGGCACCGGCTGGCCGAGCGCCTGATGAACGACGTGGTGGACGCGGCCCACGCCGACATGGAGGCAGCCGCGTGCCAGATGGAGCACGCCCTGAGGCCCGGGGTGGAGGAGCGGGTGTGCGAGCTGCTCGGCCACCCCGAGACCTGCCCCCACGGCCGGCCGATCCCTCCGGGCCCGTGCTGCGAGAAGGCGCGGGCCGAGGGTGAGCGCTACGTGGCGCCCCTGGCCCATCTGCGGCCCGGAGATGAGGGCACGGTCGCGTACCTGCGAACCCAGGACTCCAAGAAGCTCCAAAAGCTCATGGCCATGGGGGTACGGCCCGGAAGCCGGCTGCGGGTGGAGCAGGCGTATCCCGCCTACGTGTTCACGGTGGGGTTCAGCCGGTTCGCGGTGGACGCGGACATGGCCGGCCTGATCATGGTGCGCCGGGACGGGGAGCCGCCGCCCCGGCGGCGCCGGAGGCGGTGGGGGTTCCGGTTCGGGGGGTGATGAGGGGCAACCGAGGGCTGTCGGTTTGGACGCAAGGGGGGATCAGGGACGGCCGACGACCAACGGCCACAGGGTGGCCAGGCCGAACGCGAGGAACAGGAGCCCGGCGATCCTCCGGATCCGGCGGGCGGGGATCCAGCGATGGATCCGGACCCCCGCCGCCAGGGCCAGGCCGCTCACGCCCCACAGCGCCAGGCAGGAGCCGGCGAACACCTCAAGGGGGGCGGCCCATCGGGCCGCGAGGCCTGCCGTGGCGAGCTGGGTCTTGTCGCCCAGCTCGGAGACGAGGATCAACAGGAACGAGGTGCCGAACGGCCCCAGGGATCGTGCCCCGGGGCCGTCTTCGTCTCCGGGCCCGTCCCGGCTGACGAAGGAGAGCCCGCCGAACAGGAGGAACAGGCCGCCCGCTGCGGCCTGGATCCAGGCCGGGGGCACCGCGGCCGCAGCCACCCCTCCCACGGTCACCGCGGCGGCGTTGAGCAGGGCGAACGCCGCCACCACCCCCGCCAGCACCGGCCGCCACGGGTACCGGGCGGCCAGGGCCAGGGTGGCCAGCTGGGTCTTGTCCCCGAGCTCGGCCACGAACACGAGGCCCAGGGTCGAGACGAACGCCGAGAGGTCCATCGGTCCGGTCACCTCGGTAACTTCGGTCGTCAGTCGACGGTCATCGGTCTGGGGCCTTCGGCCCGCTAGGCGGCTCTCGAACCGCGCCAAAGCCCGGGGGCATGGGGGCCAGGGGTCAGAGGACAGATGTCAGATTCGTAGGCCGCGAGGCGGCCTGTTTGTGGGAAACAGACTTTGTGTACGTCTCGGTCCGAGCGGTGCGTGCGGGGCATGGGGTCTACCTCCGGCCGGGCGCGAAGCCGAGCGTTGAGATTCGCCGCGCAGGCACAAGACACGGGAGTTGGTTTCATCACGGGTGCGTGC
>JAADGT010000279.1 GCA_013152215.1 Deltaproteobacteria bacterium | reverse complement strand
GTGTACACGAACCCCCCGCCCATCCGGCCGTCCGTGAACGAGCCCACGAACAGCTCCGCCGCCCCTTCGCCCGGCTCCAGGTTGAACCGGTCCTCGATGGTGCCCGGCGGAAGCCCGATCACCTCCTTCACGCCCACGGCCACGGCCTTGGGCTCGGGCACCTGCCGGAGGCCCGCGGCCTGGCCCACGAACGAGAGCACGCCGTCGCACCCGATCACCACGTGGGCCGGGATCTCCTCGCCGTCCACCCGGACCCCGGCCACCCGCCCGTCCTCGCGCAGCAGCTCGGCCACGGGCTTCTCCGGGATCACGAACGCCCCCATGCCCATGACCCGCTCGCCCAGCCAGGCGTCGAGCCGGCCCCGGAGCACGGTGTAGCTCTGGGGCACCTCACCGCCGAGGGCCGGGTCGATGTACTCCATCCGCACGGCCCGGTCGCCGTCCACCAGGGTCCATGCCTCGCGGGTCACGGCCCGCTCCCACGGAGCGTCCTGCCACCGCTCCACCACGTCCCGAATGGGCCCCACGTACATCCGGCCGCCGGTGACGTTCTTGGTGCCGGGCCCGTCGCCGCGCTCCAGCACCACGACCTGGAGCCCGGCCTCGGCCAGCCGTTCGGCCGCGGCCAGCCCGGCCAGACCCGCGCCCACGATCACGGCATCCATCTTCATGGGTTGGCCTCCGGGGGGAGAGGGCCATGGGGGCGGGGTCTCACGTCCGGGCCTCCCGAATCGCCCGGGTCAGGGCGGGCAGCACCTGGAGCGCGTCGCCCACGATGCCGTAGTCCGCATACCGAAAGATCGGGGCATTGGGGTCGCTGTTGATGGCCACCACCACCTTGGAGGTGTCCATGCCCATGGTGTGGTGGACCGCGCCGGAGATGCCGGCAGCCACGTACAGGGCCGGCGACACGGTCTTGCCCGACTTGCCCACCTGGATCGCGTGGTCGGCCCAGCCGGCGTCCACCACGGCCCGGCTCACTCCCACGGCCCCGCCCAGGGCGTCGGCCAGCTCCTCCAAGAGCCTCAGGTTCTCCGGCCCCTTCAGGCCCCGTCCCCCGCTCACCACCACCTGGGCCTCGGTCAGGGGCACCCGTTCCGACTCCCGGCCGCTGCGCTCCAGCACCTCGGCCCTCTGGGCCGCCGGCTCCACGGACACGGTCTCCACCCGGGTCGCCAGGTCGGCCGGCGTCTCCGGATCGAAGCTGTTGGGCCGAAACGCCGCCAGCACCCGGCGGCCGGCCAAGCCGAGCCACTGGTAGGCATTGCCCCCGCACACCGGCCGCAGGAGCCGCAGCCCTCCGTCTTCGGCCTCCAGCGCCAGGGCGTTGGTGACCGCGTTCCATC
This sequence comes from Deltaproteobacteria bacterium, assembly GCA_013152215.1. Taxonomy (GTDB): domain Bacteria; phylum Desulfobacterota; class Deferrisomatia; order Deferrisomatales; family Deferrisomataceae; genus Deferrisoma. The sequence goes on along the minus strand of JAADGT010000279.1, from coordinate 2,880 downwards.
CGAGGCGGGCCGCCACCCGGGGCAGCACGTCACGGGTGCGCGGCCCCTCGGGCCACAGGACCAGGTCCGGCGCCTGGTCGCCCAGCACCCGGGCCAGGGCGTCCACCCAGGGATCTGCGGCGTAGCCGGCTGGCCCCTCCACCTTGAGCAGCCGGTGTACCGTTCCCTGTAGGGCCTCGGCCGCCCCTGCCTCGTCGCCCACGGCCACGGCCGTGACCTCTGCGCCTTCGCCCCCCACCCGCCGGGCCTGGGCCGCGAGCTCGCGGACCGCCCGCCGCAGCCCCTCGCCTTCTGCCTCGCACACCACCCAGATCTGCATGGGAACCTCTTTTGGCTCGTTGGTCGTTGTGGGGCTTAGATTACCCGCGCCTCGTCCCTCAGGAGCCGCACCAGCTCGGCCGCGGCCTCCTCGGGCTCGCCCTGGATCATGCGGACCTCGGGCCGGCTGCGCGGCCCCTGGAAGCCCTGGGACGGCAAAGGTTCCACCGCCTCCACCCCCAGGTCGGCCAGGGATACGGCCGGGATCTGGGCCCGCATCGCCTTCATCAAGCCCATCACCTGGGGCACCCGGGGCTCGTACCACCCCTTCTCCGCGGTGAGCAGGGCGGGCAGGGGCACCCGGAGGGTCTCCCGGCCGTCGGCCTCCCGCGTCACCACCAGGCTCCCGTCCTCCACCTCGCACCCCACCACCCCGGTCACACAGGGCACGCCCAGCACCTCGGCCACCATCGGCCCGACCAGGCCGGCCTCGGTGTCGGTGCCCTGCTTTCCGGCCAGGACCAGATCGAACCCCTCCTTGGCCACGGCCGCCGCCAGGGCCCGGGCCACCGTCAGGGGGTCCGCCCCTTCGAGACCCGGGTCCTCCAGCCGCACGGCCGCGTCCGCGCCCATGGCCAGGGCCCGACGCAGGGCCTCGAGCCCCGTGCCCACCGCCACCACCCGCCCGCCGGAGGCATGCTTGAGCTGCAGGGCGGCCTCGACCGCGATCTCGTCGAAGAAGTTCAGGACCCGCTTGGGCTCCACCTCGAGCCCCGACCCGTCGCCGGTCACCTGGACCCGCGCCTCCAGATCGGGAACCTCTTTCACGAGAACGGCGATGTTCATGACGACTCCTTCCCAGTAACTTCCGCTAGGACGCTAGGACGCTGGGAGGCTGGGACGTTTGAAAACCTCACTGCGTTCCAAGCGTTTCAAGCATGATCGCGCCTCTTTGGCGTCACCTCATCGTCTCGGGGGCATGGGGCCTGCTGGAGAGCCGCGTGCGGCTCCTTAGCTCGCCGCGCAGCGCCTCCCACGCTCGTACCGTGAATTCGTTCGTGCCCCACCGAACGGTCATGAAACCGCCGCTTATGCCCCGTGCCTGCGCGGCGAATCTCAATGCCCGGCTTCGCGCGCGGCCGGAAGCAGGCCCCATGCCCCGCCGCCGGCTGTGGCCCCCGGATCAGGGAACGTTACCCTCCCCATTGTAGGGCCCAGAAGGGGCCTGGCGATGCTTCCCAGCCTCCCAGCTTTCTAGCCTTCCAGCCTCCCAGCGGGCCGAAGGCCCTCGAGCGATCACCGTCCCTTTACGATCTCCCGGCCGATGAAGTTCTTGAGCACCTCGTGGGTGCCGCCGCCGTAGAGCAGGAACCGGGCGTCCCGGAAGTAGCGCTGGGGCCCGTACTCCGTGGCGAACCCGTTGCCGCCGTAGATCCGGGTCACCTCGTCCACCACCTTCAGGCAGGTCTCGGTGGCGAACATCTTGGCCATGGCGGCCTCCTTGCGGGGGTTCAGGCCTTCGCCGATCATCCAGGCCGCGTAGTAGACCAGCAGCCGGGCCGCCTCCATTTCGGTGGCCATCTCCGCGAACTTGGCCCGGATCAGCTGGTAGTCGCCGATCGGCCGGCCGAACGCCTCGCGCTTGCGGGCGTACTCCAGGCCGTCCGCAAACGCGGTGCGTGCGATCCCCAGGGCCATGGCGCCGGTCATGCACCGCACCTCGTTGAGGATCTCGCCCAGGTAGGCCACGCCCTTGCCCTCCTCCTCGCCCAGGAGGTTCTCGTCGGGCACGAACACGTCCTCGAACACCAGCTCCCCGGTCACCGGACCCCGGGCCCCCAGCTTGTGGAGCACCTGGCCCGACCGGAACCCCGGGGTCCCCTTCTCCACCAGGAAGAAGTTCAGGCCCTTCATCCCCTTGGCCGGATCGGTGGTGGCGAGCACCGTGGCGAAGTCGGCGGTGGGCCCGTTGGTGATCCAGTTCTTGGTTCCGTTGAGCACCCAGCCGCCGTCCACCTTCTTCGCGGTGGTGCGGGTGGCGGCCAGGTCCGACCCGGACTGGTCCTCGGTGAAGCAGATGGTGGCGATCTTCTCGCCCCGGAGCGCGGGCAGCAGGCACCGCTCGCGAATCGCCTCGGACCCGAACCGGTACAGGAAGTGGGTGCCCATCAGCATGTTCATGATCACGGCCTGGGCGAACCCCACCGACCCCCGGGTGATCTCCTCGTAGAAGATCATGCAGGTCACCGGGTCCGCGTTCATGCCCCCCAGCTCCTCGGGGTAGCGCAGGCCCAGGTACCCGAGCGAGGTGAACTCCCGCCACAGGTCCTCCGGGATCCGGTCCTCCTGGTCGATCTCCTCCACCCGCGGGAGGATCAGCCGATCCACGGTGTCGGCCACGGCCTGTCGGAAAAACTGCTGTTCCTCGGTGAGTCGGAAATCCATGGGCATGCCTCACTCGGCTGGAAAGCTAGAGAGCTGGGAAGCTACCTGAGACCAGCGACAAAACAGACGCGCTCATTCCCTTAGTCGGGAGCAAGGGGCCTGCCGGAGAGCCGGGCGCGGCCCCTTAGCTCGCCGCGCAGCGCCTCCGGTATCCGGGCCACGAAACAGTATGGATTC
>JAADGT010000114.1 GCA_013152215.1 Deltaproteobacteria bacterium | reverse complement strand
AGCCCCCTTCTCATCCCCGCCAGTAACGTACCGGGCCCACATCCACGTGGACGAACTCCCGGTACGAGCCGACCCCCCCCGCCCGAAGGCTCTGGGCGGCCCGGCGCAGGCGCGCCAGGGGCACCCCCGGCAGCCGCACGTCGGCCGCCATGCCCCGCAGGTGGTAGCTGCGCCGGGCCACCGCATGGCCGTTGCGCCGGAGGAGCTCGTTGTAACGGGGAGATCGGTATCCGGAGATCAGCTCGTAGGTTTCGTCGGCCCGGCCCAGGGCGGACCCGAGCCGGTCGAGCAGGAGGTACAGCTTCGGATCGATGGGGCGCACCTCCCCGGTGTAGTGGCAGCGGAACAGGCGGTTCAACGCCTCCAGCCCCTCGGGGTCCCACCCGCCGCGCGGATCCAGGTACCGCGCCCGGCAGGTCTCGCCGGTGTGGACGTTACCCACCGCCAGGACCCCGGTGGGCGGGGCGGGTTGCGCGGCCCACGCCTCGTCGCCCAGCCACTGGGGCAGCAGCAGGCCCCCGCACGCGAGAGCGATCCGGCCCAACGCCTCCCTTCGGTTCACTCGGCCTCCTTTCCCCCGGCGGCTGCGGATTCTAGGGGCTCTGAGCCGCGAACACAACCCGCGCCGGCGGCAGGCGATCCAGCACCCCCCCGCGCCCCTCCCGGGCCGTTGTCGGCGGCAGGGCATGGGGGCGGCTCGGGAGCCGCCCCGACCGACGACCGTAGACCGTCGACCGAAGACCGAAGTCGTGTGGAAGGTGTCCCCAAACGGTAGCACTTTCTTGAAAGGGGTTGGGAAACGGGGGTATAGTCCGGTCCATCCGTTTCCTATCTCTCTTTCGGGGTTCAGGGGGTCGGGATGCTGGTTCTGACACGGAAGGTTGACGAATCCATCATGATCGGGGACACCATCGAGGTGAAGGTGCTCGGCATCGACGGCGGGGCCGTGAAGCTGGGCATCCAAGCTCCCCGAGAGATCCCCGTCCACCGCAAGGAGATCTACGAGGAGATCCGCAGGGAAAACGTGGCCGCCACCCGCTCCCCCGCGCTGGACGTGGACCGCCTCAAGGATCTGCTGCGGAAGAAGGGGTGAGCCTCAGCGCACCGTGAGCACCGAGCACTGCGCGGTGCGCCGGACCCGCTCCCCCACGCTCTCGAACGCCACGTGCTGGAGCAGGTGCTGGCCCCGGCTCTCGGGCCGCTCGCCCACCACGATCAGGTCGGCGCCCACCCGCGCGGCATACGCCACGATCTCCCGGGCCGGGTGACCCGTCACCACGTGGGGGACCAGGCGAACCCCCTCCAGGTCCTCCCCACGCAGGAAGTCTTCCATGCGCCGCCGGGCCCGCTGCCGAGCGCGGCTGCACAGGCGCTCCATCGCATCCCCGCTTACTCGCACGAAAAACACGGATCGCAGGTTGGGCTGGCAGGCCACGTGGAGCAGGTGGAGCTCGGCCCCCAGGTCCCGGGCCAGGGCCAGGGCCCGGCGGAAGGCCCGTTTGGACCCGGGGGTGAAGTCGGTGGTGGCCACGATCCGTCGGAAGGTGGTGCCGCGCTCGGGCAGGCCCCTTTCCGGGGCGGGTTCCGGTCGGCTCATCGGTGCTCCTCCTCTGGGTCTCGCTCCCGTTGCTCGGCCCGCTTTCGCTCCCACCAGGCCAGCCGTTTGGCGATCTCCCGCTCGAACCCGAACCGGCCGGGCCGGAAGTACCTCCGGCCCGCCAGGGCATCGGGCAGATAGGTCTGGGCCACCACCGCGTCGGGGTGGTCGTGGGGGTAGAGGTAGCCGCGGCCGTGGCCCATCTCTCGGGCCAGCCGGGTGGGGGCGTTGCGCAGGTGCAGGGGCACGGGGAGGTTGCCGTGCTCCCGCACGTCCTTGCGGGCCCGCAGGTAGGCGGCGTAGGAGGCGTTGGACTTGGGAGCCGTGGCCAGGTACACGGTGGCCTGGGCCAGGGGGATCCATCCCTCGGGCATGCCCACGAAGTGCACGGCGTCCTTTGCGGCCAGGGCGATCCGGAGGGCCTCGGGGTCGGCGTTGCCCACGTCCTCGCTGGCGAAGATCACGAGCCGGCGGGCGATGAACAAGGGATCCTCCCCGGCCTCGACCATGCGGGCCAGCCAGTAGAGGGCGGCGTCCGGATCCGAGCCCCGCAGGCTCTTGATGAGGGCGCTCACCACGTCGTAGTGCCAGTCGCCCCGGGTGTCGTGGTACAGGGTGGGGCTCTGGAGGATCTGGGCCAGCACCTCCCGGGTCACGGTGATCCCGCCGTCGGCGGCCCGGGGGGCGGCAAGGGCCGCCGCCTCCAGCAGATTGAGGGCCCGGCGGGCATCCCCCTGGGCGGCTTGCAGCAGCAGGCGTTCGGCCTCGTCCTCCAGGGTCACGCCGGGCAGCCCCCGTTGGGGGTCCTCGAGGGCTCGGCGCACGATCGCTCGGACCGCCTCGTCTTCGAGGGGTTCGAGCCGCACCACCAGCATCCTCGACAGCAGCGGCGAGACCACCTGGAACGAGGGGTTCTCGGTGGTGGCCCCCACCAGGGTGATGGTGCCGGCCTCGACGTGGGGCAGCAGGGCGTCCTGCTGGGCCTTGTTGAACCGGTGGATCTCGTCGAGGAAGAGCAGGGTGGCCCCTCCCGATCCGCGGGCCTCCTGGGCCCGGGCCACCACCTCCCGGACCTGCTTGACCCCGCTCTCCACGGCCGAGAGGGTCTCGAGCCGGTAGCCGGCCAGCCGCGCCATCAGATGGGCCAAGGTGGTCTTCCCGCTGCCGGGCGGCCCCCACAGCAGCAGGGACGGCAGCGTGCCCGACTCCACCGCCGTGCGCAGGGGGCGGCCCGGGCCCAGCAGGTGGTCCTGCCCCACCACCTCGTCGAGGGTCTGGGGCCGCATCCGCTCGGCCAGGGGAGCGCGGTGCTTCGTTTCCCGTAGGTTCATGGTTTGTTAGAATACCGGCTGGAAAGCTGGAAGGCTAGGAAGCCAGGAGGCTGGGAGGCCTTCTGGCTTTCCAGCGGCCCGCGGAAGGGGGCCGAAGGCTGGGAGCCGCCCAGCAGAAGCGAGGCGCCCCAGCCTCCCAACGTTCCAACGTCGTAACGTCTGACGCCCCAACGTTTCCGGAGCCGATCGTTTGCCCCTTCGCGTGTTGTCCGTATTCCGTAAGCGCAGCTCCCCCGAGGCCGACCGGGCCGCCGAGGACCTGCGGCGGTGGGCCCGGGCCCGGGGGATCCGGGTGCTGGAAGACGGGCGTTTCGGCCGGGCCCCGGAGCCGGCGGACCTGGTGGTGGTGCTGGGGGGCGACGGGACGCTCCTCGCGGCGGTGAGGGCCCTGGGTGGCCGGGAGATCCCGATCCTGGGTGTAAACATCGGGTTCCTGGGGTTCCTGACCGAGATCCCACTGGCCGAGCTGTTCTCCACGTTGGAGCGGATCCGGGAGGAGGGCTGGACCGTGGATCCGCGTACCACTTTGGAGGGGGAAGTGGTGCGGCAGGGTCGTGCGATCCAGCGGTTCCGGGTTTTGAACGACGTGGTGTTCAACAAGGGGGCCTTGGCGCGGATCAGCGATCTCGAGGTCCGGGTTGACGGGGCGTACCTCACCAACTACCGGGGCGACGGGCTGATCGTGGCCACCCCCACCGGATCCACGGCGTACAGCCTCTCGGCCGGGGGGCCGATCGTACAGCCCCAGGTGCCCGCCCTGGTTCTCTCGCCGATCTGCCCCCACACCCTGACCCAGAGGCCGATCCTGCTGCCGGACACCTGCCGGGTGGAGGTGCGGCTGGCCTCGAAGAACGGGGAGGTGTTCCTGACCCTGGACGGGCAGGAGGGTATGGAGCTGGACGAGGGGGATCGGGTGCGGGTGGTGCGGGGCGAAAGCCGGGTGCTGCTGGTACGCTCGGCCGAGCGGGACTACTACCGGGTCGTACGCACCAAGCTCATGTGGGGAGGCTCCCCCGTGCTGGAGGAGGGGCGGTGATCGAGTGGGTGCGGATCCGCGACTTTGCCCTCGTGGACGAGCTGGAGCTGGAGCTTTCTTCCGGCTTCACCGTGCTCACCGGCGAGACCGGGGCCGGCAAGTCGTTGCTGCTCCAGGCCTTGGGGCTCCTGTTGGGCGAGAGGGCCCGCAGGGACTGGGTTCGGGCCGGGGCGGCCCAGGCCCGGGTCGAGGGGGTTTTCTCGCCCGAGGGCCCTGCCCGGGAGGCGGCGGGGGCGATCCTGGAGGAAGCCGGGGTCCCGTGGGA
>JAADGT010000296.1 GCA_013152215.1 Deltaproteobacteria bacterium | reverse complement strand
CCCAGGCCGAGCGCCTCACGGCGCGGCTGCCGGGGGTGGTGGCGGCCTGGGCGCGGATCCGCGCCGGCGAGCCGGTGCCCGAGCCGCGGGACGACCTGGGGCATGCGGCCCACTTCCTCTATCAGCTCACCGGCCGGGTGCCCGACCCGGAGGCGGCCCGGCTGTTCGACGTGTGCCTGCTGCTCCACGCGGACCACACCTTCAACGCCAGCACCTTCGCCGCCCGTGAGGTGGCCAGCACCCGGGCCCACCTGTACGCCTCGGTGGGGGCGGCGATCGGGGCCCTGTCCGGGGAGCTCCACGGCGGGGCGAACACCCGGGTGATGGCCATGCTCCGGGAGATCGGAGCGGTGGACCGGGTGGAGGCCTACGTGACGGCCCGGCTCGACGCGGGGGAGCGGATCATGGGCATGGGGCACGCCGTGTACAAGACCCTGGACCCCCGGGCCCGGATCCTGAAGGAGATGGCCCTCGGCCTGGCCGAGCGCACGGGGGACCGCCACTGGCTCGACATCGCGGAGAGGGTCTGCCAGGTCACCCAACGGGAGTTCCGGGCCCGCAAGGGGGCCGAGATCTACCCCAACGTGGACTTCTACTCCGCCCCCGTGTACTACCAGCTGGGGATCGACCCCGATCTGTTCACCCCCGTGTTCGCCCTGGGGCGGGTGGCAGGGTGGTGCGCCCACGTGATCGAGGAGAAGTTCGCCGAGGCCCAGGAGAAACCCGCCCTGTACCGGCCCAAGGCCGAGTACGTGGGCGAGTACTGCGGCCCCCAGGGGTGCGTGTACGAGCCCATCGAAGCCCGGGGAGAGGGGGCATGAGCGTCCCCGACCGGCCCGAGGTGGTCTTCATCCCGGGCGACGGGATCGGCCCCGAGGTGATGCCCCCGGCCATCGAAGCCATCGACGCCGCCGTGCGAGGGGCCTACGGCGGGGCCCGGGCCCTTCGGTGGACCGAGGCGTGGGCCGGTAAGCGGGCCATGGCCGAACACGGCTCCCCCCTTCCGGAGCCGACCCTGGCCGCGATCCGCCGGGCCCGGGTGGCCCTCAAGGGGCCCCTGGAGACGCCGGTGGGCGGGGGGATCCGGAGCCTGAACGTGGCCCTGCGCAAGATTCTGGATCTGTACGCCTGCGTGCGGCCGGTGCGGTACTACCCCGGGGTTCCCTCGCCCATGCGGCATCCGGAGCGGGTGGATCTGGTCCTCTTCCGGGAGAACACCGAGGACGTGTACGCCGGGTACGAGTGGCAGGAGGGTACGCCGGAGGCCCTGCGGGTGATCCGGTTCCTGAACCAGGAGATGGCCTGCTCGATTCCCGAGGACTCGGGGGTGGGGATCAAGCCGATGAGCGTCACCGGGTCCAAACGGCTGATCCGGATGGCCATCCGGTATGCGCTGGATCGGGGGCGGAGATCGGTCACCCTGGTCCACAAGGGCAACATCATGAAGTACACCGAGGGGGCGTTTCGGCGTTGGGGGTATGAGGTGGCGGCCCGGGAGTTCTCGGAGCACACGGTCACGGAGGCCGAGCTGCGAGGCCGGGAGCACGGATCCGACTACGACGGCGTGACCCCGCCGGGCGCGGTGGTGGTGAACGACCGGATCGCGGACGCGATGTTCCAGGAGCTGATCCTCCGGCCCGAGCGCTACGACGTGCTCGCGTTGTCGAACCTGAACGGCGACTACATGTCGGACGCGGCCGCGGCCCTGGTGGGGGGGCTGGGCCTGGCCCCGGGAGCGAACCTGGGGGACGAGTACGCCGTGTTCGAGGCCACCCACGGAACGGCCCCCGACATCGCGGGGCAGGACCGGGCCAACCCGGGCAGCCTCATCCTGTCGGGCGCGATGATGCTCCGGCACCTGGGGTGGGAGGAGGCGGCGGACCGGCTCGAGGCGGCGGTGGCCCGGGTGCTGGCGGCCCGCCGGTTGACCCCCGACCTGGCCCCCCGGGTGCCGGGGGCCGAGCAGCTCGGCACGCGGGCGTTCGGAAGGGCGGTGGCCGCCGAGGCGGCGTAGCCGGCCTCGCTTGACTTCCGTATCCCCGTGTACTATGGTGCCGACGCGTAAAATTGTCTGATTTCGCTAGGTTTTTTTATCCCCCTCGAAAGGACCGGTGTTCACGGTGCCGGCGTTTTCCCGACTGCGGCAGGGGTCCGTCTGGTGGGTGCTGGGGCTCGTCGTGGCCTTGGCCCTGCCGGCGCGGGCCAAGGTGTACATCGACATCAACGCGCCCGCCCTCCGGCCGATCCCTGTGGCGGTCCCGCTCTTGCGGAAGGAAGGGGGGGTGTCCGGCGAGCCCCACCGAGTCGTGGCCGAGGTCCTGCGTTGGGACCTGGGGTTCGCGGGTCTGTTCGATGTGGTGGACCCGCGGGCCTACCTGGAGGACCCCCAGCGGGCCCCCCTTCAGCCCGACGCGGCCGGGTTCGCCGACTGGATGGCGGTGGGTGCCGAGCTCCTCGTGAAGGGGCGGGTGGCGGCCGCGGAGACCGGGGTGGCGGTGGACCTGTGGGCCTACGACGTGCTGCGTCGCCGGTTCCTGTTGGGTCGCCACTACGAGGGACCGGCCGAGGCCGTGCGGTCCATGGCCCACCGGTTCGCCAACACGCTGCTGGAAGAGTTCACCGGCACCCCCGGCCCGTTCGGCACCCGGATCGCCTACGTGGCAGGGGCCGGCCGGGCGAAGGAACTCGCCCTGGTGGACATGGACGGGGCAGGGCCGGTGCGGCTCACCCGGACCGGATCCCTGAATCTCAACCCTTCGTGGGCCCGGGACGGCAAGTACCTGTACTACACCTCCTACGTCCTGGGGGGGCCGGACCTGTACCTGCTGGACCTCTCCCTGGGGCGCTCGTGGGTGGTCTCCCGCCGGGAGGGAATCGATCTGGGGGGGAAAGACTCCCCCGACGGCAAGGAGATCCTCGTCACCCTGTCGGACAAGGGGAACCCCGAGATCTATCGGATGGAGAAGTCCTCCCACCGACTGGTGCGCCTGACCCGGAGCCGGGCCATCGACGTGGCGCCGGCATGGTCTCCCGACGGAAGGCAGATCGCGTTCGTGTCGGATCGGATGGGAAACCCCCATATCTTCGTCATGAACCGGGACGGGGGCGACGTGCGGCGTCTCACCTTCACGGGCACCCACAACGGCGATCCCGACTGGTCTCCCCGGGGGGATTGGATCGCGTTTACGGGCAAGGACGAGCGGGGGGTGTTCCAGGTGTTCCTGGTGGATCCCCAGGGTCGGGAGACCCGGCAGTTGACGTTTGGGTCCCGGGACACCTACGATCCCTCCTGGTCCCCCGACGGCCGGTTCCTGGCGGTGACCTCGAACCGGGAAGGGGAGAAGGCGGTGTACGTGTTCCGGGTGGGCGGCCAGGAGTTCCGCCGGATCACCCCCCGAGGCGAGGTGGCCGAGCAGCCGGCTTGGGGGCCGGTCCTGCCGTAGGCCGCTCCCGACCGTTTCTCTCCGCGCCCGCCCCGGGCGGGTGCGGGGAGCGTTTCGTGTTTCGATGGAGACGAAAAGGAGGTTCGCGACATGAGGCCGAAAACGTTACGCTGGGCTGTGGTGGGGATGATCCTGGCCGCCTTGGTCGTGGGAGGATGCGCCAAGAAGCAGGTGCGCCAAGGGGGGGAGGAGACCCCCAAGGTCACGGTCACCCCCGAGAAGCCCACCCCGCCCCCGGCGGCCAAGGTGGTCGAGAAGCCCCAGGAGGCGCCGCCGAAGCCCTCGGAGCAGCCCCCCCCGGGTGAGACGGGCGCGGTGGAGCCGGCTCCCAAGGAGCCGGTGAAGGGGGCCGGGCTGGCCCGGGAGACCACCCCCGGGTTGGAGCGGATCCACTTCGACTTCGACAAGGCGGTGATCCGGCCGGACGCCCAGGAGATCCTCCGGAGGAACGCCGAGTTCCTTCAGGCGAACCCAGGGGTGCGCATCCGCATCGAGGGGCACTGCGACGAGCGGGGCACCACCGAGTACAACCTGGCCCTGGGCGAGCGCCGGGCCAAGGCCGCGTTCCAGTACCTCATGGACCTGGGGGTGGATCCCAATCGCATGAGCGTGGTGAGCTACGGCGAGGCGGTGCCCCTGGACCCCGGTCACAACGAGGAGGCCTGGGCCAAGAACCGCCGCGCCGAGTTCGTGGAAGTGGAATAGTAGATGCGCGACGGCTTCCTTTGGCGAAACCGAGTGGGCAGGGCCGCGGTCGCGGTCCTGCCCGCGTTGATTCTCGTGGTGGGGTGC
>JAADGT010000311.1 GCA_013152215.1 Deltaproteobacteria bacterium | reverse complement strand
GGCCAGGGCGTCCACGATCCGGCCCAGGCCGGCCGCCCCCAGGGTGGAGGGCGTGCCGCCTCCCACGTACACCGTGTCCAGGGCCCCGCCGCCGGCGCCCCAGGCGCGCACCTCGGCCTCCACCCCGCGCAGGTATGCCCCGCGCAGGTCGGGGGGCTCGCCCGAGTAGAAGGCGCAGTACCGGCAGCGCGTGCGGCAGAACGGCACGTGCACGTACGCGGACCGGGCGGAAAAGGGGCTTGACGCCGGGACGGAATCTGCCGTAGGGTTCCGCATTTCCGAAACCGTTTCGAGATCGGCCATGAGCGAACCGCCGAGGAGGTTTTCATATGCAGCAGCTGACCTACAACCCCAGCCGCATCCGCCGGAAGCGCACCCACGGGTTCCGGGCGCGCATGGCCACCCGCAACGGCCGCAAGGTGCTGGCCCGGCGCCGGAAGAAGGGTCGCAAGCGCCTGGCGGTGGAGATCCCCCGGAAGTAGACGCGCGCCCCAGGTACCGGTTCCCCCGGGCATGCCGTATCCGGAAGCGGGCAGAGTTCGACCGGGTGTTTCAGGGGGGACGCCGAGCCCACTGCCCCCACTTCACGGTGGTGATCCTCTCGCGGCCCCAGGCGCCGAGTCGCCTGGGGCTTGTGGTGTCGCGCAAGGTGGGCAAGGCCCACGACCGCAACCGGGTCAAGCGGCTGATCCGGGAATACTTCCGGACCCACCGCCACCGGTTCGCACACCCCGTGGACTGCGTGGTGGTGGCCCGCAAGGGGGCGGCGGATCTCACCCTGTGGGAGGTGGAACGGGAGCTGGACCGGGCCCTGGCCCCCTGGCTTGCCGACTCGCGGCCGGACTGATCCTCGCATACCGTCGGTTCGTCTCCCCCCTCTTCCCCCCCAGGTGCCGGTTCCACCCTTCCTGTAGCCGTTACGCCCTCGAAGCCTACGGCCGGCTGCCGTTCTGGCGGGCGACCCGGCTCACCCTCTGGCGGCTGGCGCGCTGCCACCCTTGGCACCCCGGGGGCATCGACCCCGTGCCCGACTCCTGAACCAGGGAATAGAGAAGATGGAAACCAAGCGTACGCTCCTGGCCGTGGTGCTGTCCATGGCCGTGTTGGTCCTGTTCCAGTACTTCTTCGCGCCGCCCCCGCCCAAGAAGGGGGAACCGCCGGCCCAGCCCGCTCCCCAGCAAGCCCAGCCGTCGGAGCCGGCGCCCGAGGTCCGGACCCCGGCCCCGGCGGCTCCTGCGCCGGCACCCGCGCCCCCTCCGGCCGCCCCGGCCAAGGTGGAGACCCGGGTGTTGGAGAGCAAAGACCTGCGGGTGGAGCTCAGCTCCCTGGGCGCCGCGATCCGGAGGGTGGAGCTCAAGGGCTACCTCGACAAGGGGAAGGACGGGGACCGACCGGTGTCGCTCCTGGCATCGCCCTCCGGCCTGGATCGGGTGGGCCTGGTCCGGCTGCTCGGCCGGAACCAGCCCGGGGAGGCCGTGTTCCGGATCGCGGACGCCACCGACCGCCGGGTGGTGTTCACCTGGGAGGGTCCGGACGGCCTTCGGGTGGTCCAGACCTACGAGCTCCCTCCGGAGGGGTTCGCCCTGAACGTGCGGGTGGACGTGGAGAACCTGGGCACCGCGCCCCTGTCGGACCGGATCGCCTGGACCATGGTCCGGGACTTCACCGCCGCCACCAAGGACAAGATGAGCCGGTACAACTTCCACGGGCCGGCCTACCTCAAGGACGGGGAGTACGAGGAGGTCAAGCTCAAGAAGCTGGAGGACGGGGTCACCGCGGCCGGCCGGATCGGATGGGCGGCCTTCGTGGACGGCTACTTCCTGGTGGCCGCCCTGCCCCGGGAGGGCCAGGTGCAGGAGCTTCGGTTGGGCCGGTTCCAGGGCCGGGAGAACGTTGCCGTGGCGGAGCTGCGGTTTCCGGCCGCCGACATCCCCCCCGGCGGATCGGTGCGCCAGGAGCTGCGGGTGTTCGCCGGCCCGAAGCTGCGGGAGGCCCTGGCTCCGCTGGGGTCGGACCTGACCGAGGTGGTGCACTACGGGTTCTTCCACCCGGTGGCCGTGCCCCTGCTGTGGTTCCTGAAGGCCATCTACCGGGTCACCGGCAACTACGGCGTGGCGATCATCGTGCTCACGGTGCTGGTGAAGCTCATCTTCTGGCCCCTGAGCGCCAAGAGCTACCGGTCCATGCAGAAGATGAAGGAGATCCAGCCCAAGCTCCAGCGGATCAAGGAGAAGTGCGGGGACGACAAGGAGCGGCTCAACCGGGAGATGATGCAGCTCTACAAGACCCACAAGGTCAACCCCATGGGCGGGTGCCTGCCGATGCTGGTGCAGATCCCGGTGTTCTTCGCCTTGTACAAGGTGCTGCTCGGCTCCATCGAGCTGCGGCACGCCCCGTTCTTCTGGTGGATCCAGGACCTCTCCGCCAAGGACCCGTACTACATCACCCCGCTGCTGATGGGGGCCACCATGTTCCTGCAGCAGAAGCTGACCCCGGCCACCGGGGCCAACGAGGGGCAGATGAAGATGATGATGTACGGCATGCCGGTGGTGTTCACCTTTCTGTTCCTCAACTTCCCTTCGGGGCTGGTGCTGTACTGGCTGGTGAACAACGTCCTGAGCGTGGCCCAGCAGGCCTGGATGATGCGGGAGACCCGGCAGACCGCACCGACGTGAATCATTGGACCGCTGGAAAGCTGGGAGGCTGGGAGGCTAGGAAGCTGGGAGGCTATCAACCCGGCGGATGGGTAGACGCTACCGCTCTTCCCTATTCGGGGGGCAAGGGGCCTGCTTCCGGCCAGGCGCGAGTGCAGCATCCGATCGCCGCGCCTTCGCATGCCGTCGCCGGCGCAGCTTGTTCGGGCGGCTACAGCGGAGGGGCCTGGAATTCGGCAAAGCTACAAATGTTCGGGGGGCGCGGCGAGCCAAGGAGCCGCGCCCGGCGCTCCAGCAGGCCCCATGCCCCCCGAGACCGTGAGGCGGAGGCGAAGAGGCATGAAGGTTCCTAGAACGTACGGGAATCCGGGAGGTTTTCTAGCCTCCCAGCCTTCCAGCCTCCTAGCGTCCTAGCGGAAAAGAGACAGAAACGAACCTGTTTTGTCGCCAGGGTGAGATGACCATCGCCGCCTTGGCCACCCCCCCCGGGGTCGGCGGGGTGGCCATCGTCCGGGTGAGCGGCCCGGCCGCCGGCTCGGTGGCCCGAGCCGTGCTCCGCAGGAGGAGCGGGGAGCCGCTGGATGGGCTGGCCCCCCGTGCCGCCACCCTGGCCGTAGCCCTCGACGCCCGGGGAGACCCGGCCGACGAGGTGCTGGCCCTGTGGATGCCCGGGCCCCGGTCCTACACCCGGGAGGACGTGCTCGAGATCCACTGCCACGGCGGCCAGGCCGCGGCCCGGGCCGTGCTGGAGGCGTGCCTCGCGGCCGGGGCCCGCCTGGCCCGACCCGGGGAGTTCACCCTCCGGGCCTTCCTCAACGGCCGCATCGACCTCGTGCAGGCCGAAGCGGTCCTCGACGTGATCCAGGCCCGCACCACCGAGGCCCTGCGCACCCACGAGCGGATCCTGGCCGGCGCCCTCTCCCAGGAGGTAGGGGGCTGGCAGGACCGGCTCGCCCGGGCCCTAGCCCTTCTGGAGGCCCATCTGGACTTTCCGGAGGAGGAGGACGTGGGCACCCCCGAGTGGGGGGAGATCTCGTCACAACTATCTGATATCGCAGGAGAAATAGAGAAAAAGCTCTC
Source organism: Deltaproteobacteria bacterium (assembly GCA_013152215.1). Taxonomy (GTDB): domain Bacteria; phylum Desulfobacterota; class Deferrisomatia; order Deferrisomatales; family Deferrisomataceae; genus Deferrisoma. The sequence goes on along the minus strand of JAADGT010000311.1, from coordinate 507 downwards.
CACCTTCGCCTGGGGTCGCACGGCCCGTGAGGGGTTCACCGTGGCCCTGGTGGGCATGCCCAACGTGGGCAAGTCGAGCCTGCTCAACCGCCTGGTGGGGGAGGACCGGGCCATCGTGACCGAGGTGCCCGGGACCACCCGGGACCTGGTGGAGGGGTGGACCCAGGCGGCGGGCGTTCCGGTGCGGCTGGTGGACACGGCCGGGCTTCGGGACGCTGCAGACCCGGTGGAGGAGGAGGGCGTCCGCCGGGCACGGCGGGTGCTGGAGGAGGCCGACGCCGTGGTGTTCGTGTGCGAGGCCGGTCGCCCCCTGCTGCCGGAGGAGGCCCGGGAGCTGGGCCGCCTGTCGTCTAGGCCCGGGTTCCTGGCGGTGGTCAACAAGGCCGACCTGGGGCCGGGCCCGGCCGAGAGGATCCGCACGGACCACGGAATCCGAGCCCTCTTGGTGTCGGCGCGCACGGGCGAGGGCCTCCCCCGGCTCGTGGAGGAGCTGGGTCGGCTGGCCCT
>JAADGT010000299.1 GCA_013152215.1 Deltaproteobacteria bacterium | reverse complement strand
GACGATGGGTCAGGTTTCACCGCCACCCCGGCGGTCGCCCGCGGCCAAACGATCGGTTGAAAACGGTCTGGATCTTGCTAGACTCACCGCGCGGTCCCGCACCGGAACCGGGACCGGTTCGCCCTTCGCAAGGAGAACGCCCATGCACATCGAACCGTTCGTGTACGAACGCCCCACGAACCTCCGGGAGTTCGAGCAGGCCCTGGCGCGCCACGGCGACGACGCCAAGATCCTGGCCGGGGGCACCGACCTGATGGTGCTCGTGAAGGAGAAGGTGCTCTCCCCCCGGGTCCTGGTGGACGTGAACGCCGTGACCGAGCTCGATTGGATCCGCTGGGACCCCGAGGAGGGGCTGTCCATCGGCGCGGGCACCCGGGTGGCCGCCATCGAAACGAGCCCCCTGGTCCAGGAGCACGCCCCTGCCCTGGCCTTTGCCGCGGCCCAACTGGGGTCGAGCCAGGTGCGGCACATGGCGACCATGGCCGGGAACGTGTGCCACGCCAGCCCCTCGGCCGAGACTCCGCCGGTGCTCCTGGCCCACGACGCCCGGCTCACCCTGGGCCGGGAAGGGGCCGAGAGGACCCTGCCGATCTCGGAGTTCTTCCTGGCCTACCGGAAGACCGCGCTCCAGACCGGAGAGTACCTCAAGGCGTTCCGGCTTCCGCCCCTGCCCCCCCGGGCGGCCGTGGCGTACCGGTTCCGGGGCCTGCGCCGGGCCATGGAGATCGACATGGTCAACGTGGCCTGCTACCTGGAGCTGGCCGACGACGGCTCGGCCAAGGCGGTGCGGATCGCCATGGGCGCGGTGGGCCCGATCCCCTACCGGGCGGTGGCGGCCGAGCAGGCCCTCGTCGGCCGGCCGGTGGACGACGCGTTCTTCGCCGACGCGGGCCGCCTGGCCGCCGACGAGGCGAATCCCATCGACGACATCCGGGCGTCGGCGGCCTACCGCAAGCGCATGGTGGACGTGCTGACGCGGCGGGCCCTGCGGGCCGCCTGGGACCAGATCCAAGGAAAGGAGGGGTAGAGCCGTGAAACAGCCCATCACGCTCACGGTCAACGGCGAGCCCTACGAGCTTCTGGTGAACCCCACCGACTTCCTGGTGGACGTGATCCGAGATCAGATCGGCCTGACGGGCACCAAGAAGGGGTGCGGCATCGGCGACTGCGGCGCCTGCACCGTGCTGGTGGACGGCAAGCCGGTGCTGTCGTGCCTGACCCTGGCCGTGTCCGTCCAGGGCCGCGAGATCACAACGATCGAGGGGCTCTCCTCAGGCCCCGAGCTCCACCCGGTGCAGCAGGCGTTCGTGGAGAAGGGCGCGATCCAGTGCGGATTCTGCACGCCGGGCATGATCCTGTCGGCCAAGGCGCTCCTGGACCGGATCCCCAACCCCACGGAAGAGGAGATCAAGCGAGGCATCGCCGGGAACCTGTGCCGGTGCACGGGGTACGTCAAGATCGTGGAAGCCATCGGCCACGCCGCCGAACTGCTGGCCCAGGAGGAGACCCATGGCTGAGAAAACCTTCCGCGTGGTCGGCACCTCGGTCACCCGCAAGGACGCGCCCCTGAAGGCCCGGGGCGAGGCCCTGTACGCCGACGACATCCGCCTGCCGCTGATGCTCCACGCCCGGGTGAAGCGGGCCGACGTGGGCCACGCCCGGATCCTGCGGATCGACACCTCCAAGGCCGAGGCCCTCCCCGGGGTGAAGGCCGTGGTGGTGGGGGAGGAGGCCCCGATCCCCTACGGCATCGTGCCCCAGATGCCCACCGAGTACGCCCTGGCCTACAAGAAGGTGCGCTACCACGGCGAGCCGGTGGCGGCCGTGGCGGCCGTGGACCCCGACACCGCCGAGAAGGCCCTGGACCTGATCGAGGTGGAGTACGAGCCCCTGCCGGTCTACACCGACCCCAAGGAGGCCATGGCTCCGGACGCGGTGAAGATCCACGAGGAGAGCCCCTTCCCCGCGAACATCGCCTACCAGGCCGAGCAGGAGTTCGGCGACGTGGACCGGGCGTTCGCCGAGAGCCACTACGTGCTGGAGAAGACCTTCCGCACCAGCTACGTGAACCACGCCTTTCTCGAGCCCCACTCGGCCGTGGCCAAGTTCGACACCAACGGCGAGCTCACGATCTGGTCGGGCACCCAGGTGCCCCACTACCTGCACCGGACCCTCTCCAAGGTCCTGGAGATGCCGATGCAGAAGATCCACGTGAAGGTGCCGAAGGTGGGCGGCGGGTTCGGGGGCAAGGGCGAGGTGTCCAACAACGAGCTGATCGCGGCCCTGCTGGCCCGCAAGGCCGGCCGGCCCGTGAAGCTCACCTACTCCCGCAAGGAGGTGTTCCTGCAGCACCGGGGCCGCCACCCCATCGAGATCCGGATGAAGATCGGGGTGGACCGGGACGGGTACATCCAGGCCCTGGAGTACGACGGAACCATGGACGGCGGGGCTTACGGCGGCTGGGGCGTGGTGATCCTGTTCTACACCGCGGCCATGCTCCACCTGCCCTACAAGGTGAAGAACGTGCGGTTCCGGGGCCGCCGGGTGTACACCAACAAGCCCACCTGCGGAGCCATGCGGGGCCTGGGGGGGGTGCAGCCCCGATTCGCCATGGAGAGCCTGCTCGATCAGATCGCGATCGACCTGGGGATGAGCCCCTACGAGATCAAGAAGAAGAACGCGATCGACCAGACCCACGAGACCGTGAGCGGCGTGTACGTGCGCCACAGCGAGTACAAGCAGTGCATCGACAAGGTGGTGGAGAACTCCGGCTACCTGGAGAAGCACCGCAAGCTGCCGTTCGGCCGGGGGGTGGGCCTGGCCGGCGGCTACTACATCTCGGGCACCGCCTACACCCTGTACATGTCGTACAAGCCCCACTCCACCGCCACCGTGCGGGTGGACACCGAGGCCGGGGTCACGGTGTACTGCGGGGCCACCGACATCGGGCAGGGCTCGGACATGGTGCTCGGCATGATGGCGGCCGAGAAGCTGGGGCTGCCGTTCGACCAGATCCACGTGGTCAGCGGCGACACCACCCTGGCCCCGTTCGACCTGGGCAGCTTCGCCAGCCGGGTCACCGTGGCCGCGGGCACGGCCGTGTGCCAGGCCTGCGACCGGGTGTTGGAGAAGATCTTCTCGGTGGCCGCGGTGCAACTGGGCTGTCGGGCCCAGCAGCTCGCCGTGGCCGACGGCGAGATCTACTCCGTGTTCGAGCCCCACAAGAAGCGCATGGGGTTCTGGGAGGCGGTGGAACGCTACATCGACGCCAACGGCCCCCTGGTGGCCTCGGGTGAGTTCACCCCGCCCCGGCGCACCGGCAAGTTCAAGGGCGCCAACATCGGCCACAGCCCCACCTACGGGTTCACGGCCCAGGTGGCCGAGGTGGAGGTGGACACCGAGACCGGCGAGATCCGGGTGGTCAACTACTGGGAGGCCGGAGACTGCGGCCAGGCGATCAACCCCCAGAGCGTCGAGGGTCAGGTGGAGGGCTCGATCGTGATGGGCATGGGCCAGGCCCTGTTCGAGCAGGTCCGGGTGGCCGAGGACGGCCGGCTGCTGAACCCCAACCTCCACGACTACAAGGTGCCCACGGCCGCGGACCTGCCGCAGATCCGCACCCACATCGTGGACAGCTACGACCCGGACAGCCCGTTCGGGGCCAAGGAGTCGGGCGAGGGGCCGATCCAACCGGTGATCCCGGCCATCCTGAACGCCATCTACGACGCCATCGGGGTCCGGTTCACCGAGATGCCCGTGACCCCAGAGAAGGTGCTCGAAGCCCTGGAGCGCCGGAAATCCGAAAGGAGTTGAGCGCCATGGACGCCGCCAAGGTCCGCGAACTCGTCAACGACCCCCGCCGGGTGGGGGTGATGGCCACCACGAACCGGGCCGGCCAGCCCAACGCCGCGGTGTTCGGATCGCCCTACATGCCCGACGACCACACCCTGGTGATGGGCCTGGGCGAGACCCGCACCGCCCAGAACCTGCTCGAGACCTCCCGGGCGGTGTTCCTCAGCGTGCTCCCGGCCGACAACCCCGTGGAGACCCAGGGGGTCCGGATCTACCTCAAGGTGCGCACCCTGGAGAAGGAGGGGCCGAACCTGGAGGCCGTGAAGGACCGCATCCGCAAGGCGGCCGGCGACCGGGCCGCCGCCCGGGTCAAGTACGCCGTGTTCTTCGACATCGAGTCGGTCCGGCCCCTGATCGACTGGGGCCCTGGAAGCAAGGACCCGTTGACCTGACCGGAGCGGCCGCCGCCC
>JAADGT010000245.1 GCA_013152215.1 Deltaproteobacteria bacterium | reverse complement strand
AATGGTACCCTTTGCACGCACCCGTGATGAAACCAACTCCCGTGTCTTGTGCCTGCGCGGCGAATCTCAACGCTCGGCTTCGCGCCCGGCCGGAGGCAGGTCCCTTGCCCCAGCCTCCGAGGAGGCGCGTCTGTTTTGCCGCCGGGTTGATAGAAAGCCCGGAAGCTAGAAGGCTGGGAGGCCGGAAGCCAAAGGCCGGCCGCGGACCGTCGCCCTCACAACGCCTCGATCAGCACCATGTCGCCCCGCACCTGTCCCTCGACCAGGAGCACCATGTCCCGGCACTCGGCCTTGAGCGCGGTCCGGGCCCGGTCGAGCATGTGACGCACCGGCCCCACCACGGCCCCCTCGGCCGGCAGCCCTGCCGCGACCCGGTCCAGCTCGGGCAGGTCCCGGTCCGTCCGACCCTGGATCCATCGCCCCAGGGCGGTGGGCAGGCCATGGAACAGGGCCCGGCCGAGCCCGCCCCGGTGCACTCCCTCCCAGCACAGGAACAGCTCCAGGAGCGGGTCTCCCCGGTCCTCGAGCTGGACCATCAGGGCCCACAGCCGGTGAAGGGCCTCCCGCCGGCCGGGCTTTGCCGCGGCCAGGGCGGACAGGTACCGGCCCAGGGACTTCTCCGCCGGACCGGAGAACCGCGACTCCGGGTCCTCGGCCGGGGGGTAGCCCCCCGCGGCGAACCTCTGCCCGAGCTGCCGCTCCAGGTCCTCGAGGTCCACCAGCCCCTCCTCCAGGAACGAGGCCAGGTTCACGACCGGGTTGGCCTCGGCCGCGGTGACCTCCAGGAGTCGTTCCGGATCGGCCCCGGCCGGCAGGTCCCCGGCCTCCACCAGACCGGGCCGTCCCAGGGCGGCCACGGCCTCCGCCAAGAACTCGGTGGTGGGGACCTGCATCAGGCAGCGGGCGGCCAGGTACGCCGCCAGGAGCTCGCCCCGACGCCACACGTCCTCCAGGTCCGGGGCGTATCGGGGATCCTCCCGGAAGGCCGTCACGAGCAGGAGTTCCCGCAGGGGGCGGCCCGACTCCCGGGGCAGCCGCAACACGAGCCGCTCCAGGGCCGCCGGGGCGGTGGCCCGACGGAGAGCCCGATACACCGGCACCGGGTCCCCGGGTTCCGATCGACGCCGCCGGAACAGGCGTCCCCAGAACCCCTTGGGCTCCCGGGGATCCAGCATCCGAGCCGCGAACTCCTGGGCCTCGGGATCCGGCACGGCCCCCAGGGCCTCGATCGCCCAAGGCTCCGGATCCTCCCCGGCCGCCTCCAGCAGGGGCCCAACCCCTCCTGGCGCCCCAAGCGCGGCGTAGGCCTCGAACGCTGCCCGCGCCTTCTCCCGATCCGGGGCCGCGAGCCAAGGAATCAGGTCCTCGGCAAGGCCGGGGTCCCCCAACCGGCCGATCCCCAGGGCCGCCCAGGTCCCCACCGGGGAGTCTTCGGCCAGACGCTCCCGGAAACGGTCCCGGGCGCCTGCGGCCCCCATCCGGGCCAGGGCGTGGAACGCGGCCGGATCGTCGGCCAGGGGAAGGAGCGCCTTCTCGGCCTCCGGCCCCCCGTACCCGGCCAGGGCCTCGCAGGCGGCCGCCCTGAGGAAGGGGTGCTCCAGGGCGGCGAGCACCAGGGGGAACGCCTTGGGGCCCCGGATCCGGCCCAGGGCCCGAAGCGCCTGTCCGGCCGCGTCCAGCGCGGAGCGCTCCCGGCACAACCGGGCCAGGTACCCCTCGGCCAAGGGGTGGCCCAGGCTGCCCAGGCCCAGCATGACCCCCCGCTTCTGGGGCGAGTCCGGCCGGGCCACCCACTCGTGGAGCACCTCGTCCACCTCGGGCCCCAGGCACAGCCCCCCCAGCAGCACCGCCAGCCGGTACGGCCGGGGGGCCGAGCCCACCGGGGGTAGGTGACGGGGGAACGCCCTCGGCCCCCGGTCAAGGATCTCCTCCAGGAGGTCCCCCAGGGGGCGGTGGACCTGGGCATCCATGGGCGGCTACGCCTTCTCGCGGACCCGGGCCTTTTCCTCGTCGGTCAGCTGCTCGTAGTACTCCGACGTGAACTCCCGCTCCACCTGCCCACCGAGGAGGGCCTCGATCTTCTCGGTGATCTCCAGGCACCGTCCCCCCTTGGCCCCGAACACGGTGACCTTCACGTTGCCCTCTTCGTCGATGGTCACCTTCACCTCTTCCACGGTCACATCCTCCTCAGGGTCAGGCTGACGGTCTCTCCCTGGCGGTCTTCGTTGACCACCTGGAACTCCTGCTCCGCCAACTGGTCCTTGACCACGTGGTACGCGTACCGGCGGGTGACCTCCTTGACGAACGCATCCTGGGAGAACGACCGGACCATGTCCCAGTCGGCCACCACCTCGTAGGTGTCGCCGTTCTTGATGAACCCGATGTCGTACCCCTCGGGGGTGCGCACCTTCAGATCCACGGTCATCTTGCGGCCCAGATAGCCCCGGATCTTGGTCCGGCCCTCCACCACGTCGAGCTCCATGTCGGCCAGGGCCCGTTTCAGGAACAGCAGGTCCACGATCCGGGTCTTCAGTCGGGAGAAGTGGGACATGGGGAACCTCGGTTGTCGGCCGTCGGCCGTTGGGGATCGGGGGCCCGCCCCCGTTTCGTTAGTGCACCTCTTTGTTCGCCTTCCGGGTCCGGTCGGCGGCCCACTCCCTCAGACGCTCGATCCGCTCGCTCATCAGCTTCGAGATGGGCACCACCTCCCGGATGCCTTGGAGGATGTCCTCGGTGGTGAAATCCCGCTCCCCGTCGTCGAAGGCGTTGTACATGGCGTTGATGATGGCCTGCTCGATCTCGGCCCCGCTGAACCCCTCGGTCTCCCCTGCCAGCAGGGCCACGTCGTAGTTGCGGATGACCGGCCGCACCTTCGACAGATGGACCCGGAAGATCTCCATGCGCTCCTCGTAGTGGGGAAGGTCCACGAAGAAGATCTCGTCGAACCGCCCCTTGCGCATCAGCTCCGGCGGGAGGTTCGTGATGTCGTTGCCGGTGGCGATGACGAACACCGGCTTCTCCTTCTCCTGCATCCACGTCAGGAACGTGCCGAACACCCGCGCCGAGGTGCCCGAGTCCCCGGCGCCCGTGACCGACGAGAACGCCTTCTCGATCTCGTCGATCCACAGGATGCAGGGGCTGATCGTCTCGGCCAGCAGCAGGGCCTTGCGCATCCGCTCCTCCGACTCCCCCACCAGGCTGCCGAACACCTTGCCCATGTCGAGCCGGAGCAGGGGCAGGCGCCACAGGGCCGAGGTGGCCTTGGCCGTCAGGCTCTTCCCGGTTCCCTGGATCCCGATGATCAGGATCCCCTTCGGGTTGGGGAGCCCGTACTCCTTGGCCCGGCTGCTGAAGGCCTTGTCCCGTTTCTTGAGCCAGTCTTTGAGGTTGTCGAGCCCCCCGATGTCCGAGATCTTCTCCCGGGCCGGAAAGAACTCCAGCACCTCCTCCTTGCGGATGACCTTCTGCTTCTCCGACAGCACCAGCTGGATCGCGGACTGGTCGAGCACCTTGTGCTTCAGGATCGACTTGACGAACACGCCCCGGGCCTGGTTCTCGGTGAGCCCGAGGGCGGACTTCACGAGCTTTTCCTCCGCGTCCTTGCTCAGATCCACCTTCACGTCCCGCGAGTCGCAGATCTCGTGGAGGATCTCCCGGAGCGCCTCGTAGTCCGGCAGGGGAAGAAACACCTGGGGCACGTCGTCGCGGATCTCGGGGGGGAGCTTGAAGAAGGGAGACAGAAGGATCACGGTCTTCCGGGACGAGCGCAGGGAGTGGAGAAGGTTCCGGAGCATCCGGACGATGACCGGTTGCTCGAAGAACGGATGGAAGTCCTCCAGCACGAAGATCGCGTCGCCCCGGTACCCCTCGATGCGCTGCAGCGCCGTGAGGGGGTCCATGCGCCCCTCCTCCAAGGGGTTCGAACCCCCTTCCCGCCGGAACCCCATGACCGTGTTCCAGAAGAACAGGTCCCGCCCGTTCAGGCGCTGCGCGACCTCCTTCACCAGATCGTGCGCGCGCTCCTCCTCGCCGGTCACCAGCGAGATCACCGGCTGCCGGGAACGGATCAGGATGTCGAGCTCCTCGCGGATGTCCATGGCTCTGCCACACCTCCTTCGGCCCGACCGAACCTCCGGTCGAACCTGCGTTTTAGGCTACTCTAGGGCAGCGGTGGCCGACGGGTCAACGCCGCCCCCCCGCGGGCTCGGGGCCTTCGGCCCGCCGGGCGGCTGGTGTCCCGTTCCGCGAGAAAGTATTCCGACGGATTGCGGCGGTGGGGCTGGGGGCTCCGACGCC
>JAADGT010000013.1 GCA_013152215.1 Deltaproteobacteria bacterium | reverse complement strand
CTTTCACGGAGGCGACACATGTTCGTGCTGGGCAACTTTCTCCTGGGGCTCGCCCGGGTGCTGGATCTGGTGCTCAACCTATACTTTTGGGTGGTCCTGATCCGGGCCCTGCTGTCCTGGGTGAACCCGGATCCCTACAACCCGATCGTGAGGTTCCTCCACCGGGCCACGGATCCCGTGCTGTACTGGGTTCGCCGGAGGCTGCCGGTGGTGTTCGGGGGCATGGACTTCTCTCCCCTGATCGTGATCCTGGCCATCTACTTCCTGCGGCTCTTCCTGGTGGGCACGCTGGCCGATCTGGCCTTGCGCCTGCGCTGACGAGGTGTCCCCATGCGCCTGACCCCGGCCGACGTGATGGAACAGACGTTCCGGACCACTTTCCGGGGGTTCGACCCGGTGGAGGTGGACGCCTTCCTCCAGCGGATCGCGGACGAGCTGGAGCACCTCCGGGAGGAGAGGGACCGGCTGGCACTGGAACTCGAGGAGGAGAAGAAGGCCCGCCGCACCCTGGAGGAAGCGCTGGCCGCCGCCCGGACCCTGCAGGAGGGGATCCTGACGAAGGCCCGCCAGGAGGCAGAGCTCGTCGAGGCCCAGGCCCGGCAGCGGGCCGACCGGATCCTGGCCGAGGCCAACGAGGAGCTCCTGAGGGTACGGCGCGAGATCGAGACCCTGCGCCAGCGCTGGACGCTATGGCTCGCCGAGGCCGAGGGCCTGGCCCACACCCTGCTGGCGTGGGTGCAGGAGCGCAAGGACCGGCCTCCCCAGGCCCCCGAGCTCATCGCGAACGACGAAGAAGGGGCCGAGGACGATCCTGGTGCCGATGCGTGAGGTTCCCGGCGGGGTGGAGATCGACCTGTGGGTCCAGCCCCGGGCCAGCAAGACCAGCGTGGTGGGCCCACAGGGAGACGCGATCAAGGTCCGCGTGGCGGCGCCACCGGTGGACGGCAAGGCCAATGCCGAGCTCGTACGGTTCCTGGCCAAGCGGCTCGGTGTGCCCCGCTCGGCGGTGGAGGTGGTCCGGGGCGAAACCGGCCGCCGCAAGACGGTCCGGATCGCCGGGCTCACCCCTGCCGAGGCCCGGACCCGGCTGGGGGCTCCACCCCGGTGACCTCCACCTCGGCCCCGAACCGCTCCTGGGCAATCCGCAGCAGGATGCGGCGGTGGCACGCCTTTTCCGGGCCTTCGTAGCACACGAGGTACACATCCTCGGTTCCGGACCGGGCCGCGAGCTCTGCCAGGCGCTCCAACGCAGCCGGGTCCTCCTCGATCTGCCGCCGAAACCTCGCCTCGTAGGCGCACTCCACGAAGGCCCGGTTGTGCGCCGTTTCCGAGCCCCGGCCGAACCGCTCCTCCAGGACCTTCTTCCTCTCCAGGAACTCCCGAAGCAGCTCGGCAGACGGCGCGAGCTCGTCGTTGCCCCGCCCCCGGTTCACCAACACCCGCCGGTCTCGTGGGATCCCCAGCCGCTTGAGATCGGCGATGCTCGCTTCCCGCAGCACGTCGTGCGCCTCCTCCGAAGTCCATTGCACGGATCCGCTCCCCCCTCTACACTCGCCCTTTTTCTGCCTCGACTTCTACTCGCCGGCTAACCTCCGATGACCCTCTCCCCCGGCCAGCGAAAAATGGTGCTGGCCACGTTCCTGTTTACCCTGATGGGGATGCTGGTCAAGCATCTCCGGCCGATCCCGGCCCACGAGGTGGTGTTCTTCCGGGCCTGGGTGTCCCTGGTGGCGTGTGGGTGGATGCTCCGCCGGGCCGGCCGAAGCCCCTGGGGGGCCCACCGGGGGCTCCTGCTGGCCCGGGGCGCGGCCGGAACCGGAGCCCTGCTCCTGTACTTCTACACTCTCCAACACATGCCCCTGGCCACGGCGGTCACGGTCCAGTACCTGTCGCCGCTGTTCACCGTGGCCCTGTCGGGCCTGTGGCTGCGCGAACCGGCCAGCCGGGGACAGTGGGGATGGTTTCTGCTCTGTTTCGCCGGGGTGGCCCTGATGAAAGGGTTCGACCCCCGGGTCGGGCTGGGCGTGCTCGGGCTGGGGCTCACGGCCTCGGCGCTCGCCGGGGTGGCCTACAATCTGGTGCGGAGGCTGGCCGGCCTGGAAGATCCCCTCGTGGTGATCTTTTACTTCCCCCTGGTCACCCTTCCGTTGGTGGGCCCCTACACCCTGACCCACTGGGTGTGGCCCCGGGGCATGCAGTGGGTGTGGCTCGTGGCCGTGGGGCTGCTGACCCAGGCCGCCCAGGTACAGCTCACACGGGCCTACCATCTGGAGCCGGCCTCCCGGGTGAGCCATCTCACGTACCTCGGCTCGGTGTTCGCCCTCGGGCTGGGCTACCTGGTGTTCGGCGAGGACCTTCCCCTCGGCGCCCTGGCCGGCATGGCCCTGGTGCTCGTGGGCCTGGTACAGGCCACCCGTGCGGGGAGAAGCCCGGATCGTGCCTGATGCGGTCGTTGGTCGTCGGTTGGGAGCCTTCGGCCCGCTAGGCGGCTGGGCAGCTAGGCGGCCTGGCGGCTCCTGAGCCTCGACTCCGATGTCGAGGCGAGCTTTCGGCCGACGACCAACGACCGAAGTTACTTGGAAGCCCCCTGTCGTGGCACGATCGTGCCAGCTTGGTAACACGCACGTTTCTGGTATAAGTTGTGGCCTTCCCCTGCATCGCCCCAAGGGTCGGGAGACGATCGACGCATGGCTTCGTCGCAAACCGAGAACGCACGTCCCCCTCAAGGCGTGGTGGCCCTGATGGGCTCCGGCGAGCTCACCGCCACCATGGTGGAGGTGCACAAGGCATTGCTTCGTCGGCTGGGGGACCGGCCCAGGGCCGTGTTCCTCGACACCCCTGCCGGTTTCCAGCTGAACGCGGACCAGATCGCGAAAAAGGCCCGGGCCTACTTTCGGGAGCGGGTCGGCCACCCCCTGGGGGTGGCGTCGTTCCGGAGGAAGGACCTGCCCCCCCTCGACGCGGCGGAGGCGTTCCGGACGCTGCGGGCGGCCGACTACGTGCTGGTGGGACCAGGCAGCCCCACCTATGCCCTGCGCCACTGGAAGGGCAGCCCGGTCCCAGACATCCTGCTGGACCGGGTCCGGTCGGGAGGCTGCCTGGTGGCCGCCAGCGCGGCGGCGCTCACCGTGGGCCGCTACACCCTACCCGTTTACGAGATCTACAAGGTGGGCGAGGAACCCGTCTGGATCGAGGGGCTCGACCTGTTGGGCCGCCTCGGCCTCGATCTGGTGGTGGTGCCCCACTGGAACAACGCCGAGGGCGGCACCCACGACACCCGGTTCTGCTATATGGGCGAACCCCGGTTCCGGGCGCTGGAGGCCCAGCTACCCCCGGGCCAGGGGATCCTGGGGATCGACGAGCACACCGCGGTGATCCTGGACTTCGGCGCCGGCCGGGCCGAGGTGCGGGGCCTCGGCGCCGCGACCCTGCGCCGGGACGGGCGGGAGAGCCGGTTTCCCAGCGGCCGCGCGTTTCCGCTGGACGCCTTCGGCCCCGGAGCGGCTCCCGGGGAAGCGGTCCCCATCGGCGCCGTCTCGCCGGAGCCCGGGCCTGCGGCCGGGCAGCCCGGTTTCTGGAACCGGGTCCGGAGCCTGGAGGAATCCTTCCACCGGGCCCTGACCCAAGGGGACGCCAGGGGTGCGGTGCAGGCCGTGCTGGACCTGGACCGGTGGGTGATGGAGACCCCGGACGAGTCCGACCGCGTCGAGGCCCGGGAGGTGCTCCGGGAGGCCGTGGTCTCCCTGGGCGCGGAGCTGGCGACGAGGCCGGCCAGCCGGGAGGCGTGTCTCGCCCCCCTGGTGGAGGACCTGGTCCGGGTTCGGGAACGGTTCCGGCGCGAGGGGCGGTGGGCCGAGGCCGACGCCCTGCGCGAGGCCCTGGGCCGGGCCGGCGTCACGGTGGAGGACACCCCGGAGGGGCCCCGGTGGCGGTGGGAATGACGAGCGCGGCCGTGGCACGGGAACTCCGAGGGCCGGTGCGGGTCCGGGAGCTGGATCCGCGGACGGTGTGGACCGAGTGGAGGTCGTGGGGGCTCGTGTGGCCCGCGGCGTTCACCGCCCCCCCTTGGGTCTCGGCCTGGGCCGAGACCCTGGGCGCCGACCGGGAGGTTCGGTGGCTCGTGGTGGAGGAGGCCGGAGCCCCCATCGGCGCGGTCCCCCTGGTGATGGGGGGGGACGCGGCCCAGGTGGCCGGCAGCCCGGACGTGTGCGACCACCTGGACCTGGCCGCCCGGCCGGGCCGAGAGGCCGAGGTATGCCGGGCCCTCGCCCGGTTCCTGGGGCACAGGGGTGTGCGCCGG
>JAADGT010000309.1 GCA_013152215.1 Deltaproteobacteria bacterium | reverse complement strand
CGTGAGAGCACGCGCCGCGGCCGCTCCCCTGGCGCCGGGCGGCCCGGGCTGCTCGGCCGTCGCGCTTCGTCGGAGCCCCCAGCCCCACCGAGGCAATCCGCATACGTTTTTGCGAAACGGTACACTAGGAAGCTGGGAGGCTTCGGCCTCCCGGCGCAGTTGCTCCCACTCTCTGTGGGAGCGGCCTCCAGGCCACGACAACGCCCCGACGGGCCTTGCGGCCCGGAATCGCGACCGGGAGGTCGCTCCTACCCGTAGGGCCCGAGGGCGTGGGGGCTGGGTGGAGCGCCGGGCGCGGCCGTGTCAGGGGTCTGAATTCAGGTGACGCCAAAGAGGCATCGTGATGCCTAGAACGCGTGGGAATCCGGGAGGTTTTCAAGCCTCCCAGCCTCATAGCTTCCTAGCTTACCAGCCTCAATAGTACCCCTCCCGCATCATGAAGCGGTTGTCCGATCCGTGGGGCAGGTGACAGGCCAGGCAGTCGTTTCGCACCTCGCTCATCTTCGCCCGGAACCGCGGGGGCACGTGGTCGGGGGCGGTATCGTGGCACAACGCGCACACCCGGCTGCCCCGGGCCCGCAGGAACCGGTCGCCCTGCCGGGCGTGCCGGTGCTCGAGCTCGTGGCAAGCCGTGCAGTTCCCGGCTCCGACCGGCCCGTGCACGTACCGTAAAGGTGCTCCGTCCTCCCCGGCCAACACACCGGAATGGCAGCCCGAGCACAGCTCGTCGCGGCTGCCCTTGAGAAGCTTCTCGGTGTTCGTCCCGTGGGGGTTGTGGCAGCCGGTGCACCGGCCCTTCCGCAGCGCCCCGTGCAGCATGCGTTGCTCCGACACCTTGTCCGGCAGGATGCCGGTGTGGCAGCTCGTGCACAGGATCTTCTCCGGCCGCTTCAGCAGGGGCCGGAAGTCGCTGATGTGGGGCAGGTGGCAGGTGTAGCAGTTGCCCTTGTCGAACACTCCGTGCACGTTCTTCACGCCCCGCAGCAGGATGCCGTGACACCATCCGCACAGGGTCACCGGCTCCTCCAGCAGGAACTTGTCCCGGACCCCGAGGTGGGGGTTGTGGCAGGCGATGCAGTCGATCTGGTAGACCGGTTTGTGGACCTTGTCGGTCTCGATGATCTCCGAGGTACCGGTGATCTGGCCGTGGCACCGGGTGCAGTTCTTGCTGCCCTCGTACCGCAGCTCCAGCTTCCCCTCGCGCACCTCGTGGCAGGCGCTGCATCCCCCGTTCTGCAACGGGTAGTGCAGGTTGCCCCGTAGGAGCCCCGGATAGTCGGAGCCGTGGGGGTCGTGGCAGAACGTACATTGGCGCACGTCGTCCATGGGCAGCCGGCCGTGGGCCGCCCGAAACCCCTCCTTGCGGAGGTTGTGGCACTGGCCGCACACCCGGTCGGCGGCCTTGAGCCCCTTGGGGTCGTGGGGGTTGTGACACGTCACACACCCGTTCTTCAGCGCGGGGTGGCGGTTCTTACCCTTGGCCGGGTCCCCGTGGCAGTCCACGCACGCCTCCGACACCCCTTGTTTCAGCAGGGCCGGCCGGTCCGACAGGTGGGGCTCGTGGCACAGGCGGCACTCCTCGAGCTCCCCGCCGTGCACGTCCGCCTGGGCCTCGTCGTGACACCGACCGCACAGCCCCGGCGTCACGTCCTTGAGGAGGGACGGGTAGGTGCCCGCATGGGGTTGGTGGCAGACGAAGCACTTCCCGTCGTCCACCGGCCGGTGGTACGACCGGGGGTACCGGTCGGGGTCGGCCACGTCGTCGTGGCACCGGCGACACAGGGCCAGGGCGTCGCCCCGAAGCATCGAGGGATACGCCGAGGCGTGGGGATCGTGGCACGCGCCGCAGGCGGAGTCGCCCACGGTCCCGTGGAGAGACGGCCTGGCCTGGTCGGCGTGGCAGGCCGAGCACCCCCCACGGCTCTTCCGAAGCAGGGCCGCCTCGAACGACACGTGGGGGTCGTGGCATCGGAGGCAGTCGGGGGTGATCTCCTGGGTGTGGCGATTCTTCTTGATCACCGCCCGCAGGGACTCGGTCCCCACCTTGTGACATCGGAGGCACAGGTCGGGTACCCGGGCCTTGAGGGTGAGGCTGCCCCGGGAGAACCCATGGCACGGGTTGCACGACTCGATGCCTCCGGCATGGGCCCGCGGCCGGCGAAACCCCTCCTCCGCGTCCCCTTCGAAGCCGGGGCGGTACAGGAGCGGGAGCACGGTGTCCCCCACCACCACGTTGTTCCGGCCGGGGTTGAGGTCCAGGGCCCCGGAGAACACCTTTCCCTTGAACAGGTACAGGTCGAACCGGCCCGGTTCGGTCTGCCGCTCTTCGGACACCACTCGGGCCGTGAGCGCGTCCACCGGATCGCCCAACACGTATCCGAGAACCGGGACGGGCGACTCCGTGATCAGGGAGTTGGGCGGGGGATAGACGAACAAGACCTCCGCAGCCCCGGCCCGAAGGGCGGTGGCCAGGAGGAGAGCAGCGGCCGAGGCGGCCACGATCCACCGGCGCCGTCGAGCCTCGGGCATGGGAGCCTCCGTGCGGGGCAGAGATTGTTTCCGGGTTCACAAATACGACCCCATCGCCGGGGCCGCCCTACTCTACCCAAACGGAGGTTGTCGGTTCAAGAAACCCGGTCAAAACCCGAGAAGTTCGAGGAAGCAGCCCCCTCCTCCGCCGCCACCGTCTGAAAAGCTCGGGCTTGGGGGGGGATCGTTCTCCACGAACGACACCACCCGGGCGGCAGGGGTCGGCGTGGACGCGGCGGGCTGGGTCACGGAGACGCGGGCGTTCGTCTCCGGTCCCAGGTTGCCGGTGCCGTCGTACCCGGCCACGGATACCGTGTAGTCGCCCACGGGAAGTTCCCGAACGGCCAGGGAGGTCACCGGCCCGTACAGGGTACGGCTGCCCGCACCCCAGGAGACGACGTAGCCGGCCACGTCCGGGTCTTGGGGCGCGTCCCAGGCCAGGTCGAATCCGCCGTTCGTCTCGGTGACCCTCAGGTTGGAGACCGCGCCGGGGGCAACCGCGTCGCCTGACGGTGCCGACGAAGACACTAAGGTCCACCCCTGGGCAGTCAGATCGGGATCCAGGTAGGCCACCCCCGCCCAAATGGAAGTGTTGGTGTCATCCACGGACAGAGAGAGGGCGGTCCCCCCGAGCCCAAAGCCGCCGAGGAACAAAGGAGCACCGCCGAGGGGCTGCATCACCACTGCCAGGCCCCAGGCACCGTCGGCGGGAACCCCGGAAAGGGTCAGCGCCACGTCCTCAGCCGCGCCGCCGCTCGCGTACACTGCCCCCAGGTAGGCGGGGAGCCCCGCGTTCTGCGAGCTTTGCCCCCCGAGCCCATCGGCCGTCTGCACCGCCCCATAGGAATCCCCTTCCTCGTAGTCCATGACCGCGGTGGCCCCCACGAACCCAAGGAACAGGTCCGGCAGGCCTTGAAACCCGTTCGAGGTGGCGAACGCGTCCAACGCCGGCAGGATCCTGAGGCCGTCCAGCCTGATCCGCTGCCACACGTCGAACAGGGCCGCCCGGCCCCCCACGTGCTCCGACAGGTACTTGGCGAAGATCACGGACCCGTAGGCCCGGGTCACGTAGTTCAGATCGTTGGAGCCCACGGGCAGGCCGTCCTCCAGGAAATCCGTCCACCCCAACCGGCTCCCGCTCTGTTGGAAATACTGGGAGTAGTCGTTCACTGCGTCGAACACCTCGTCCTCCATCCAGGTGGAGGAGCACTCGAACCACCAGTCGTCCTCGTTGGGGATCCAGTCCTGGGGCTCGTACAGAAAGTGAAACACGTGGAACAGCTCGTGGGCGGCGGTGATCTTCATGGCGCCGTGGATCTTCGCCGGCGCCGAGGCGCCCTCCCCGTTCGGGGGCACGAAACTCAGGTCGTTGTTCACCACGATGTAGGGCACCCCGTCGGGCTGTGTGAAGGCGTACGTGCCGCTCCCGATGTTTTCGATCGGGGTGCTGGGGTCGGAGTTCCCGATGTACACCGGGATCAGATTCCCCTCGACCACGGGATGCGTGTACCCCATATCGCCCACCACCACGCGAAAAGCCGCCTCTAAGTAGGCCGCCCAGCGCTCCACCACGTCCGGGATGCCGTTGCCCCCGACGGCGGGGTCGTCCGCGTCGACCGGCCCGTCGTCCGCAGGGGGGGTGGTGCCGTCCTCGTTGGTGAGATCCGGCCCCCATTCGATGGAGAAGTTGTCGGTGACCAGGCGGTTGGCGAGCACGGCCGTGCCCGTCTTGCCGGCGGCGGTCCGGAACGCGGCCCGGCCGGCCGGCGGTCGGTCGTCGAGCAGGTCCGCGGCCTCGGCCCGCAGCGCC
>JAADGT010000250.1 GCA_013152215.1 Deltaproteobacteria bacterium | reverse complement strand
CGCAGGCACGGGGCACCGGCGGTGGTTTCATGACCGTTCGGTGGGGCACGAACGAATTCACGGTGCGAGCGTTGGAGGCGCTGCGCGGCGAGCGAAGGAGCCGCACGCGGCGCTCCAGCAGGCCCCATGCCCCCTGAGGCCTTGGCGTCGGTTCGGGGAAGCGGCCCGGCCGCCTAGCCGCCTAGCGGGCCGAAGGCCCCCGACCGAGGACCAACGACTGACGACCAACGACCGAAGTTGCCGGAAGACGACATGACCGATTTCGACGTGATCGTGGTGGGGGCTGGCCCCGCAGGGGTGAGCGCGGCCCTGGAGGCGGCCCGGGGGGGGCTGCGGGTGGCCCTGCTGGAGCGGGGCGCCTATCCAGGCGCCAAGAACCTCATGGGCGGGGTTCTCTACACCCACGTGCTGGCCGAGCTGATCCCCGACTTTCGGGACCGGGGTGCCCCCCTGGAGCGACACGTGCTCCGCCGGGGGGTGTCGCTCCTGAGCGCCGACGCCGAGATGAGCCTGGGGTTCCGGAACCACCGCTGGGACCGGCCGCCCCACAACCACTCCTACACGGTGCTCCGCGCCCGGTTCGACCGATGGTTCGCGGGGGTGGCCGAGGCCGAGGGTGTGGAGCTGCTGACCGGGGTGGTGGTGGACCGGGTGCTCAAGGACGGGGAGGGCCGCGCCCAGGGGGTGGCTGTCCGGATGCCGGAGGGCGAGGACCCCTCGGGCGGGGAGCTCCGAGCCCCTCTGGTGATCCTGGCCGAGGGGGCCAACGGCGTGCTGGCCGAGGCCGAGGGGCTTCGGCCCCGGCCGTCGCCGCGTCACATGGCCCTCGGGGTCAAGGAGACCCTGGCCCTCCCCCGGGAGACGATCGAGGAGCGGTTCGGGCTGGAAGGGGAGCAGGGAGCGGCCTGGGAGTACCTGGGTGAGGCCACGGCCGGGCTGCGGGGTGCGGGGTTCGTGTACACGAACCGCGACACCCTGTCGGTGGGGGTGGTGGTGTATGCCTCGGACCTGGCGGCCTCTGGGCTCATGCCGGCGGAGGTGTTGGACCGGTTCAAGGCCCACCCGGCGGTGGCGCCCCTGGTGGAAGGCGGCGAGGTGCTGGAGTATGGGGCCCACATGATCCCTGAGACCGGGTACGACCGGCTACCGCTCCTTTTCCGGGACGGGGTGCTGCTGGCGGGGGACGCGGCCGGGCTCGTGAGCACCTCGCCCAGCCACGAGGGGTCCAACTACGCCATGGCCTCCGGCCGGATGGCGGGCCAGACCGCGGTGGCCGCCCATCGGGCCGGGGACTTCTCGTCGGCCACGCTGACCCAGTACCGCCGCCGGCTCGAGGACAGCTTCGTGTTGAAGGACATGGCCCACTACCGGGCTTGGCCCGGGTTCCTGGAGCAGAACCCCCACGTGCTCTCCCGGTGGCCGGCCGCGGCGGCCGAGATGGCCGAGGCATGGTTCCGGGTGGGGGGGACCCCGCGCAGCGAGCGGGGGGCAGAGGTGTGGGACCTGTTCCAGCGGCGCGTCGGGATCTGGCCCTTCGCCGCCACGGCGTTCCAGATGCGAAACGCCCTGCGGATCCTGGGCTACGGCAAGACCGACAAGCTCCTGGAGTATCTGGCCCGGAACTGGTAGGGGGGCCCCGCGGCCGAAGCTCCGGCCGCCTAGCGGGCCGAAGGCCCAGACCGACGACCAACGACCGAAGTTACATGGAGAGAACCCCGTGTCGACCCAGCCCAAGCGCACGTTGACCGTGGAGGAACGGTTGGCCGCCAACGAGGTGCGGCCCGACCGGTGCTCGCACCTGGACCTGGTGGAGCCGGGGACGTGCGGGACGTGTGAAGGCCGCGAGTGCACCCGGGTGTGTCCGGCCGGTACCTACCGGTGGAGCGAGGAGGCCGGCCGGGTGATTATCGGCTTCGAGAACTGCCTCGAGTGCGGCGCGTGCCGGCTCGTGTGCCCCCACGCGAACATTTCCTGGCGTTACCCCATGGGGGGCATGGGGATCTGTTACCGGTACGGATGACCCTGGGACCGGAAGGAGGCGAGACATGGAGTTCCCCCGGCTTCGGCTTCGGAGACTGCGGCGCAACGAGACCCTCCGGAGGATGGTAAGGGAGACGGCGCTCACACCCGACGACTTCATCTACCCCCTGTTCGTGCGCGAAGGCACGGGCGTGCGCAACCCCATCGCGTCCATGCCGGGTCAGTTCCAGCTCTCCGTGGACGAGGCGGCCAAAGAGGCCCGCACCGCATGGAATCTGGGGGTGCCCGCCGTGATCCTGTTCGGCATCCCCGACCACAAGGACGCCGTGGGCTCCGGCGCCTACGACGACAACGGCATCGTGCAGCGGGCGGTGCGGGCCATCAAAGACGCCGTCCCCGAGCTGTGCGTGATCACCGACGTGTGCCTGTGCGAGTACACCGACCATGGCCATTGCGGGGTGATCCAGGACGGGGACGTGGACAACGACGAGACCCTGGAGCTGCTGGTGCGGGAGGCCCTGAGCCACGTCCGCGCCGGCGCCGACATGGTGGCTCCGTCCGACATGATGGACGGTCGGGTGGGGGCGATCCGCTCGGCCCTGGACGCCGAGGGGTTCGGCCAGGTCCCGGTCATGGCCTACGCGGCCAAGTTCGCGAGCACCTTCTACGGCCCGTTCCGCGACGCGGCCGAGTCTCCGCCCAAGTTCGGCGACCGCAGATCCTACCAGATGGACCCGGCCAACGCCGAGGAGGCGCTCCGTGAGGTCGACCTGGACATCCGCGAGGGCGCGGACATCGTCATGGTGAAGCCCGCGCTGCCCTACCTGGACGTGATCCGCAGGGTCAAGGACACCTTCGGCTACCCCACCGCGGCCTACAACGTGAGCGGGGAGTATGCCATGGTGAAGGCCATGGAACGGCTGGGTTGGGGCGACGGGGCCGGGCTGATGATGGAGAGCCTGCTGAGCATCAAGCGGGCCGGGGCCGACCTGATCCTGACGTACTTCGCCCTCGACGCGGCCCGCCTGCTCCAGGACTGATCCGAGACATTGCCCCCTACGCCGGAGGAAGCCGTCATGACCCGACTCGTAGCGTTGCGCGGCGGCCGGTGGTTCCCGAGCGTCGGACTGCCCCTGGCAGGGGCGGCGGCGGTGCTGCTGGCCCTCTCCTCGCCGGCCTGGGCCGGCCTGTCCGTGGGACGGAGCGCGTTCTGCCGGTCCGTGGAGGCCCGGGAGCCGGTGGGCGTGGCCGACACGTTCCCCCCCGATGTGGGGGAGGTCACCTTCTTCACCCAGATCCTGGGGGCCGAGGGGAGCCAGCAGATCCTCCACGTCTGGATCTACGACGGCCGGGAGATGGCCATCGTCCCGCTGGACGTGGAGGGCCCCTCGTGGCGCACCTGGAGCACGAAGCGGATCCTGCCCGAGTGGAGGGGGGACTGGATCGTGGAGGTCCGCACGGTGGACGGCGTGGTGCTCCACGAGGCCCGGATGCGGATCGAGTGACCATGGCCCGATTTCACCTGGTGGACGGCACCAACCTCCTCTATCGGGCCTACCACGCCATCCAGGGGCTGCGCACGTCCCGGGGCATGCCCACCCAGGCCGTGTACGGGCTGCTGACCATGGTGCTCAAGGTGCTGCGCGAACACCGGCCCGACGGTCTGGTCGTGGTGTTCGACGCCCCCGGGCCCACCCAGCGGCACGAAGCGTTCGCCGACTACAAGGCCAACCGCGAGGAAACCCCCGAGGATCTGAAGCCCCAGATCCCCTACGCCCAAAAGACGCTGCGGGCCATGGGGATCCCGGTGCTGCAGGTGGAGGGGGTGGAGGCGGACGACGTGCTGGGGACGCTGGCCCGTCACCTGGCCGAGAACGGACACGAGGTCTGGATCGTCACGGGCGACAAGGACTTCTGCCAGCTGGTGTCCGACCGGATCCGCCTGCTCGACACGATGCACGACCGGGTCACCGACCCCGATGCGGTGCGGAAGCGCTTCGGTGTGGGACCCGAGCGGGTCGTGGACCTCTTGAGCCTGACGGGGGACGCCGTGGACAACCTGCCCGGGGTGCCGGGCATCGGGGTGAAGACCGCGGCCAAGCTGCTGGAACGGTTCGGGTCGCTGGACGAGCTGGTTCGGCGGGCGGACGAGGTGCCGGGCAAGCGGGGCGAGGCCCTGCGGGCCCATCGGGACGTGGTGCTGGCGAACCGCCCCCTGGTCACCATCGATACCGAGCTGGACCTGCCGGTGGATCCCGAGGCCCTCCGGCCCGGCGAGCCCGACCGGGCCGAGCTGGCCCGGTTGCTGCGGGAGCTGGAGTTCCACCGGCTGCTCGAGGAGCTGGGGGTGGCCGACGTCCCCCCCGAGGGGG
>JAADGT010000195.1 GCA_013152215.1 Deltaproteobacteria bacterium | reverse complement strand
GTTCCTGCGTTGGTCGGAGCTGGCCGCGTTGGAGGCGAGCGGCCTCGTGGAGGTCCAGTCCCACTCCTGGGGGCACGCCATGGGGTGGGTCTCGGACGAGATCGTGGGGTTCCACCTGGGCCGGTTCTGCCGGACCCACTGGTCGCTGCCCCAGTGCACCGGCGGGGACCTGCGGCTAGGCATCCCGCTGTACCACCGGGGCTCGGTGCTGGCCCACCGGCTGTACCGGGACGACCCGGGACTCCGGGACCACCTGGCGGGGTGGCTCGAGGCCCGGGGGGGCGAGGGGTACGTGGCCGAGCGGGGGGCCGAGGCGGTGGCTCGGGAGCTCCGGGAGGAGGCGGAGCGGTACCGGAGCCGCCGCGACGACCGGGGCGGTTGGGAGACCGAAGGGGAGCGGGAGCGACGCACCGTCGAGGACCTGGTCCGGGCGCGGGAGGCGCTGGAGTCGCGCCTGGGCGGGCGGCGGGAGCACCTCGCCCTGCCCTGGGGGCGCTACGACGCCGTGACCCTGGCGTGCGCGAGACGGGCCGGGGTCCGGCGGGTCTACACCCTGGACCGCAAGCCGAACCCGGTGGGCCGGGTGGGGCTCCTCGTGCACCGGTTCGAGCCCCGCCCCAAGGGGGCGTGGTGGCTGCGCACCCGGCTGTGGATCTACCGCTCCACCTGGCGCACCACGATCTACGGCATCGTGTCGGGGCGGAGGAATTTCGGTGCCGGCTGAGCGGGTGAGGGTCCTCCACCTGGCCCACGTGCGGTGGTTCAACGCCGAGGCCCAGTACGCCCTGGACCTGGCCCTGGAGATGGCCCGGCAGGGCGTGCGCGTGGGGTTTTTGGGGCTCACGGGCTCCCCTCCCGTGGCCCGGGCCCGGGCCGCGGGGCTACCGGTGTACGAGGAGGCCGGGTTCAACGGGAAGGGCCTCGGTGCCTTGGGGAGCGTTCCGGCCGCGCTCCGGCTGGCCCGGATCCTGCGGCAGGAGCGGTTCGACGCGGTGGAGGTCCACCGGCCGGAGGCTCTCCCCCTCGTCGCCTGGGCCTGCCGAAGGGCCGGGGTCCGGGTGGTCCGGGTACGCGGCGACATGCGCCCCGTTCGGGCGGACCCCCTCAACCGGATGGTGTACACCCGGGTCCTCTCCGGCGTGGTCGCGTCGAACACGGCGATCGAGCGATCGCTCCGGCAGCGCCTGGGGCGTCCGGGTCACCACCATCCCCGGCGGGGTGGACCCGGACCGGTTCTCCCCCGAGGGGGCGGCGGCCGACGTTCGAGGCGAGCTGGGGTTCCCGCCGGACGCGTTCCTGGTGGGGATCCTGGGCCGCCTGGGCCGGGTGAAGGGGCACGCCGACTTCCTGGCCGCGGCCCGACAGGCCGCGGGCCGGGCCGAGGCGATGCGGTTCGTGATCCTGGCCAAGGAGGAGGGCCCGGCCCTCGAGGCGCTCCGACGGGAGGTGACGGCAGATCCCGTTCTGCGGGGTCGAGTGGGGTTCCTGGGCCACCGGCAAGACCTGGCCTCGGTCCTGCGGGGGTTCGACCTCGCCGTGGTGGCCAGCACGGGCAGCGAGGCCAACTGCCGGGTGGGCCTGGAGTGGATGGCCTCCGGCGTGCCGCTGGTGGCCACCCGGGTGGGGGTGCTGCCGGACCTGGTGGCCGAGGGGGAGACCGGGTTCCTGGTGGAGCCCGGCGAGGCTTCCGCCCTGGCGGAGAGGATCGTATACTTGGCCCTTCGTCCGGAGCGGGCCCGGGCCCTGGGGCGGGCGGCCCGGCGCCGGGTCGTCGAGCGGTTCACCGCGGAGCGGTGCGCCCACGCCCACCTTCGTTTCCTCTTCCCGGAACGGTTTGCGCATGGCTGGTGACGAGCAGTTGGACCGATGGGCCCGGGCCGCCCTGGAGCGGCTGGACGGGGGAGCCCGGCCGCCCCGGATCGGGGTGGTGGGCGACGTGATCCTGGACCGGTTCGTGTACGGCGACGTGGACCGGATCTCTCCCGAGGCCCCCGTGCCCGTGGTGGAGGTGCACCGGGAGGTGGTGCGCCTGGGAGGCGCGGCCAACGTGGCCCACAACCTGAAGGCCCTGGGCGCGGAGGTGGACCTCCTGGGCGTGGTGGGGGCCGACTCCATGGCCGCGGAGCTCACCGCGGAGCTCGAGGCCAGGAGGATCTCCCCGGAGCTCCTGGTGACGAGCCCCGACCGTCCCACGGCCGTGAAGACCCGGGTCATCGCCCGGCACCAGCAGGTGGTGCGGTTCGACCGGGAACGCAGGGGGCCCCTGCCCGGGGCGGTGCGAGAGGCGTTCTGGCAGCGGGTGGACCAACGGGCCGGCGGATGGGACGGGGTGATCGTGTCCGACTACGGCAAGGGGGTGGTGGACCGGGGCCTCGTGGAGCGGCTCGTGGGGTGGGCGGCCCAAACCGGGGCCTGGGTGTCGGTGGACCCCAAGCCGGTCAACGTCGAGGCCTACCGGGGAGCCAACGCGGTAACCCCCAACACCAAGGAGACCGAGGCCATGGCCGGAATGCCGGCCCGGGAGGACGCCGAGGCCGAGGCCGCGGGCCGGGCGCTGCTGGATCGGCTGGGCCTTTCCGCGGTGGTGCTCACCCGGGGGGAGCGGGGCATGACCGTGGTGGAGCCGGACCGGATGACCCACCTGCCCACCCGGGCCCGGGACGTGTTCGACGTGACCGGCGCCGGCGACACGGCCATCGCGGTGTTCGCCCTGGCCAAGGCGGCCGGGGCCGGGGTGGTGGAGTCCGCGGCCCTGGCCAATGTGGCGGCCGGCATCGTGGTGGGCAAGCTCGGCACCGCCACCGTGACCCGCGGGGAGCTCGAGGACGCCCTTGGGCCGCCGCCCTGACCTCGGAACGTCCCACGGCCGGTGGGCGGCGGCGGCCGGCTCCGCCCCGGGGCTCTTTTCCCTGCTGGAGCGGGGCACGTGGAAGGAGCTCGGCCGCCGGCCCGGACGGATCACGTTTCGGGTCGAGACCCCCCGGGGCCCCCTGTTCGCCAAGCACTACGCCCCGGCCTCCGGCCCGGGGCTCGGTCGCACCCCCCACCGTGCCTTTGCCCGGGCGCGTCTGCTCCACGCCGCCGGCGTGTCCACCCCAGCTCCGTTGGGCCTGTACCTGAGGGGCCGCCTCTGGCCCCGGGAAGCGGTCCTCGTGACCGAGTGGTTGGAGGAGGTGGTGCCCTGGGCACGGTTCCTCCAGAACGTTCCCCCGGAGCGGGAGAACGGGGCCGCGGCCGTGGGGGCCCTGGTGGCCCATCTGCACCGGCTGGGGTGGGTGCACTCGAGCCTGACGGAGCACCTGGTGTTCGCCCGGCACCGGGAGGGACACCGGCCGTTCCTGCTGGGGACCGAAGGGGTGATCCGGCCGTCCACGCGACGGCGGCGGGTGGCCAACCTGGCGGAGCTGGCCCGGGAGGTCTCCCTGGAGGCCCTGGGTCTACGGGAGCGCTGGGGGGGGCTTCGGGCCTACGGGGCGGTCCTCGGCCTGGAGCGGGAGGCGGTGCGCCGGCTGTGGCGGGAGGCCCGGAGGGCCGCAGAATGAGCCCGACGACAAGATCGGCTCGCTTTTCCGGGGGGCCCCCGGTCTGGGAGAGGGGAGCGCGTGAGCCGCCCTAGGCCGCCGGAGCCGGTGTTCGTGGTCATGGGGGTGCTCATGGCCCCGGCGGTGGATCCGCGCGCCGCCGTGGCCCGGATCGAGGCCGAGTTCGGGCCGGTCCGGGCCGCCACGCCGTGGCTGCCCTTCGACTCCACCCGGTACTACGAGCGGGAGATGGGCCCGGGCATCCGCCGCGCCTTCCTCTGGCTGGGGGAGCCGGTGGACCCCGAGGCCCTGGCCGACCTGAAGGAGCGCTCCAACCGCCTGGAGGGTGCGTGGACGGACCCACAGGGGCGACGCCGGGTCAACCTGGACCCGGGCGTCCTGGGGCTCACGAACCTGGTCCTGGCCACGGGCAAACCTGCGGCCCACCGGGTCTACCTGGCCCGGGGCATCTACGCCGAGGTGGAGTACCGGTTCGAGCGGGGCTCGTTCCGTCCGCTGCCGTGGACCTATCCCGACTACCGAGCCCCAGAGACCATCGCGTTTTTCAACCGGGTGCGCGAGTCGTACCGCCAATGGAGGGCGCGGCGCGCCCCAGACGTCGAGGAACGATCCCCATGATCCGGAGCATGACAGGGTACGGCCGGGCCGAGGCCGAGGTGCTGGGAAGGTGGCTCACGGTGGAGGTCAAGACCGTCAACCACCGGTTCCTGAACTTCAACGCGCGGTTGCCCGGCGATCTCCAGCGGTTCGAGCATCAGATCCTCGGCCGGGTGAAGGAGCGGCTCCAGAGGGGCCAGGTGAACCTGTTCGCCGGCTGGGACGCCGCAGGGGCCGAGTGCCCGCCGGTGGTGGTCAACCGCGAGGCGGCTCAAAGGGCGGCGGACCTGCTGCAGCAGGTAGCCCACGACGTGGGCATCGAGGCCGAGGTTCGGCTGGAGCACCTGCTCGCGTTCCCCGCCGTGACCATGCCCGGGGGGCTGGCCGCGGACGCCGAGACCCTGTGGGCGGGGGTGGCGGCCGTGGTGGACCAGGCCCTGCAGGATCTGCAGGCCTTCCGGGAGCGGGAGGGGAACGATCTGGCCCGGGACATGGGGGAGCGGGTGGACGCCATCGAGGCCCACGTGGCCGAGATCGATCGGCTGCGGCCGGGGGTGCTCGAGGCGTACCGGGAGCGGCTCGCCCGCCGGGTCGAGGAGCTGGCCCGGGAGGTGCCGGAGGGGGACCTCCACGCCCGGCTGGCCATGGAGGTGGCCCTGTTCGCCGACCGGAGCGACATCTCCGAGGAGGTGGTGCGACTGCGCAGCCACATCGAGAAGTTCCGGGAGCTCCTGGCGGCCGGCGGCGTGGTGGGCCGGAAGCTGGAGTTCCTGCTCCAGGAGATGAACCGCGAGACCAACACCATCGGCTCCAAGGCCTCGGACGCCGAGATCAGCCGCCACGTGGTGGACATCAAGGCCGAGCTCGAGAAGATCCGGGAGCAGGTGCAGAATGTGGAGTAAGATCGATCGTCGGTCCACGGTCTCCGGTCTGTGGTCCACGGTCTCCGGTCCACGGTCCGGGCAACCGCTGGGCCTCTCGGCCTCCCAGCTTCCCAGCCTTCTAACTTTCTAGCCTTTCAGCCGAGAATCCCATGTCCCACGCTTCGTTCGTCCATCTGCACGTCCACACCGAGTACAGCCTGCTCGACGGCGCGATCCGCCTGGGCGACCTCATGGCCCGGGCTCGAGAGCACCGCCTGCCCGTGGCCGTGACCGACCACGGCGCCATGTACGGTACCGTGGAGTTCTACAAAGCCGCCCTCAAGGCCGGCATCAAGCCGGTGTTCGGCTGCGAGGTGTACGTGGCCCCGGGCTCCCGCAAGATCAAGAAGCCCGATCGCCACGGCGAGACCAACTTCCACCTGATCCTGCTCGCCCGGAACCTGGAGGGGTACCGGAACCTGTGCCGGCTGGTGACGGCCGGCTACACCGAGGGGTTCTACTACAAGCCCCGGATCGACAAGGAGCTGCTGCGGGAGCTCTCCGGGGGCTTGATCGGGCTCTCGGCGTGCCTCAAGGGCGAGGTGGCCCGGGCCGTGCTGCGCGGCGACTCGGAGGGGGCCCGGAGGCTCGTGGAGGAGTACGCCTCGATCTTCGGGGAGGGCAACTACTACCTCGAGCTCATGGAGAACGGCATCCCCGAGCAGCGGCAGGTGAACGAGGCGCTGATCGATCTCGGCCGGAGCCTGGGGATCCCGGTGGTGGCCACCAACGACTGCCACTACCTGGACCGGGAGGACGCGGCGAGCCACGAGGTGCTCGTGTGCATCCAGACCGGCAAGACCCTGGACGACGAGAAGCGCATGAGGATGTCCACGGACGAGTTCTACCTCAAGAGCCCGGAGGAGATGGCCCAGCAGTTCGCCTACTGCCCCGAGGCGGTGACGAACACCGTGGCCATCGCCGAGCGGTGCAACGTGGAGCTCGACCTGAAGACCTACCACTTCCCCGAGTACCGCGTGCCCGAGGGCGAGACCCTGGCCGACTGCCTGGACCGCATGGCCCGGCAGGGGCTGGAGGAGCGGCTGCGGGCGCGGCGGTACGCGAGCCCCGAGGAGGAGGCCGAGGTCCGGCGGCAGTACTTCGAACGGCTGGAGCGGGAGCTGGCCACGATCCGGCAGATGGGGTTCCCGGGGTACTTCCTGATCGTGCAGGACTTCATCAACTGGGCCAAGCGCAACGGGGTGCCCGTGGGGCCGGGCCGGGGGTCTGCGGCCGGCAGCCTGGTGGCCTACGCCCTGCGGATCACCAACCTGGACCCCCTGCCCTACGGGCTGCTGTTCGAGCGGTTCCTGAACCCCGAGCGGGTGAGCATGCCCGACATCGACGTGGACTTCTGCTTCGAGAACCGCGACAAGGTGATCCGGTACGTCACCGAGAAGTACGGCGCGGACAAGGTGGCCCAGATCACCACCTTCGGAAAGATGCTGGCCCGGGCCGTGATCCGGGACGTGGGCCGGGTGATGGGGCTGCCCTACGGCGAGGTGGACCGGATCGCCAAGCTCGTGCCGGCGCGGCTGGGCATCACCCTGAAGGAGGCCTTGGAGGAGGAGCCCCGGCTTCGCGAGGCCATGGACTCGGACCCCCGGATCAAGGAGCTGGTGACCCACGCCCTCAAGCTCGAAGGGCTCAACCGCCACGCCTCGACCCACGCCGCCGGCGTGGTGATCGGCAACCGGCCCCTGGTGGACTACCTGCCGCTCTACAAGGGCCAGAACGGGGAGTTCGTGACCCAGTTCGCCATGAAAAGCGTCGAGGCGATCGGGCTCGTGAAGTTCGACTTCCTGGGGCTCAAGACCCTCACCGTCATCACCGACGCCGTGCGCATCGTGAACGAGGGCCGGCCCGAGGGCGAGAAGCTCGACATCGACGAGGTGCCCCTGGACGATCCCGAGACCTACGAGCTGCTGTGCCGGGGCGAGACCACCGGGGTGTTTCAGCTGGAGAGCTCGGGCATGAAGGAGCTGATGGTCAAGCTCCGGCCGAGCACCTTCGAGGACATCATCGCGCTGGTGGCGCTGTACCGGCCGGGGCCCCTGGGCTCGGGCATGGTGGAGGACTTCATCCGCCGCAAGCACGGTCAGATCCCCATCGAGTACGAGCTGCCCGAGCTGGAGCCGATCCTCAAGGACACCTACGGCGTGATCGTGTACCAGGAGCAGGTGATGCAGATCGCCCAGGTCCTGGCCGACTACACCCTGGGCGAGGCGGACCTGCTGCGCCGGGCCATGGGGAAGAAGATCGCCGAGGAGATGGCCAAGCAGAAGGACCGGTTCCTGGACGGCGCGCGGAAGAAGGGAATCGACCCCAAGAAGGCCGAGAAGATCTTCGACCTCATGGCCAAGTTCGCCGAGTACGGGTTCAACAAGTCCCACTCGGCGGCCTATGCCCTGGTGGCGTACCAGACCGCGTACCTGAAGGCCCACCACCCGGTGGCGTTCATGGCGGCGCTGCTCACGAACGACCGGGCCAACACGGACAAGGTGGTCAAGGACATCGCCGAGTGCCGCGACATGGGCATCGCGGTGCTGCCCCCCGACGTGAACGAGTCGGACCTGCACTTCACGGTGGTGGGCGATGCGATCCGGTTCGGCCTGGCCGCGGTCAAGAACGTGGGAGAGGCGGCCATCGAGAACGTGCTGAAGGTGCGCCGGGAGGACGGCCCGTTCCGGGGCCTGCGGGACTTCTGCCGGAGGGTGGATCTGCAGAAGGTCAACCGGAAGGTGATCGAGAGCCTGATCCGGTGCGGGGCGTTCGACTCCCTGGGGGGCTCCCGGGCCCAGTACCTGGCCTACCTGGACCGGTGCCTGGAGGAGGCGGCGTCCCTGCAGCGGGACCGGGCCCGGGGCCAGACCAACCTGTTCGAAGCCCTGGCCGCGGCCCAGGGGGACGAGGGCCCTTCCGGGGTGGACGACGAGCTCCCCGAAGTGCCGCCGCTGGCGCCGGCCGACGAGCTGAAGGCCGAGAAGGAGGTCCTCGGCATGTACCTCACGGGCCACCCCCTGGGCGAGTGGGAGGAGCTGCTCCGGGCCTCCACCGACGCCCCCATCGGCGAGCTCGGCGAGCGGCCGGACCGGGCCCAGGTGACCGTGGGGGGCATGGTGGCGGCCCGGCGGGTGATCCGCACCAAGAACGGATCGCGCATGGCGTTCTTCACCCTCGAGGACCTGACGGGCGCCGTGGAGGTCGTTGCCTTCTCCGAGGTGTTCGCCCGGGCCGAGGAGTGGATCCAGGCCGAGGACGTGCCCCTGGTGGTCCGGGGCACCCTCGAGCGCAACGAGGACAACCTGAAGATCCTGGCCGAGGAGGTGCTGCCCTTGGACCAGGCCCCGGAACGGCTCACCCGCGAGGTGCACATCCAGGTGAACGCGGCCTTCCACGGCCGCGAGGACCTGGAGGCCCTACAGCGGCTGCTCGCCTCGGCCGACCTGAGGGGTCAGACCCCCGCGTTCCTGCGCATCGTGGTGCCCGAGAAGGCCGAGGCCGTGGTCCGGCTGCCCGACCGGTACGCGGTGCGGGCCTCCGGCGAGCTCAGGAGCCGGGTGCGCGAGCTGATGGGCGCGGACGTGGTGCAGTTCCGCTGACGGCCAGCTCCCAGGGATCGGCGCGTGCCTTGAGGGCCGGACGGGCCTGGGGTACGATCCGCACATGACCCGAACGCATCCCCACGTCGAGCTGCTTCACGAGTTCCACCGGGGCGGGCTGTCCCGCAACCGGGCCTTCGAGCGGTTCCAGGACCCGGCCGTGCGCCGGACCTGGCGGCTCTACCGGACCCTTCGCAGCCTGGCCCGCGACCTGGCCGAGCCCGGCACCCGGGTGCGGGTTCGCGACCACGGAAACCCGGGCGGCCGGGCCCTGGTGGTGGAGCGGCCCCGGCACCGCTACCGCCGGGTGGTGCTGGTGCCGGACTGGGCCCTGGGGTTCTGGCTCACCCACCTGGCCCCGTCCCCCCGCACGGACCTCAAGTCCCCGGCGCCCCGGCCGTGACCTCCCGACCGACGCCCCTTTCGACGCCTCCGGCCATGCGCTCGTACCTGGACTGGAACGCCTCCGCCCCCCTGCGGCCCGAGGCCCGGACGGCCCTTCTGGAGGCCCTGGACCGGTTCGGAAACCCCTCCAGCGTGCACGCCGAGGGGCGCGAGGCTCGGGCCCTGGTGGACGGGGCGCGGGACGCGGTGGCCGCGTTCCTGGGGTGCCGCCCCTCCGAGGTGGTGTTCACCAGCGGCGGCACCGAGGCCAACGCCTTGGCCCTTTGGAGCCTGGCCCGGTCGGCGGCCCATCGGTCCTTTGTGGCCGCCCGGGTGGAGCACCCCAGCGTGCTGCGGACGCTGGAGCACATGGAGGCCCAGGGGTGGACGGCGTGCTGGCTGCCGGTGGATCCGGAGGGACGGGTGGGGGTGGGCGGGACCTCCGAGCCCGTGGGGTTCGGAACCCTCCAGGCCGCCAACCACGAGACCGGGACGATCCAGCCGGTCGGGGAGTTCGCCGAGGCCATGGCCCGCGCCGGGGCGGCCTGGCACTGCGACGCGGTGCAGGCTTGGGGCCGGCTGGATCTCCGGGCGGC
>JAADGT010000362.1 GCA_013152215.1 Deltaproteobacteria bacterium | reverse complement strand
ACCTTGGCCTCGTCCCACTCCAGCACCGCCCCGAACCCGGTGCAGGTGGGGCAGGCGCCGAGAGGGTGGTTGAAGCTGAACAGCACGGGTCGGGGCTCGGGCAGGTCCAGGTCGCACCGATCGCACCGCCGTAGGGTGCTGAACCGCCCGGGGGCCCCGTCGTCCCCGACCACGCACACCAGACCTCCGCCCAGGGAGAACCCCTGATCCAGGGCCGAGACGATCCGGGTGCGTCGGGAGGGATCCAACACGATCCGGTCCAGGACCAGGGTCCCTTCGGGCGGGAGACTCCGGGGCAGGTCGGGGTCGTCCAGGCGGCGGACCCCTTCGCCCACCCGGACCCGGGCGAACCCCCGGGCCGACAGGTGCCGGGCCCACCCCTCGTGGGGCAGCCAGCTCAGACGGGCCAGGGGGACCTCCACCGTCACCCGCTGTCCGCCCCGGGTCTCCAGCAGGTGCAGGGCCAGAGCCTCGGGGTTCCAGGTACGGCCCGGCTCGCCGCACCGCGGGCACCGAACCCGACCCGCCGCGGCATAGAGCAGCCGGAACAGGTCGTAGAGCTCGGTGGCCGTGCCCAGGGTCGAGCGGGCCGTCCGCACGGGGTTGCGCTGCTCCAGTGCCACGGCCGGCCGCACGTTCTCCATGGCGTCCACGGCCGGCCGCACGCCCTTCTCCGAGAGGAGGCGGGCGTAGGCCGGCAACGACTCGAGAAATCGCCACTGTCCCTCGGCGAACACCGTGTCGAAGGCGAGGCTCGACTTGCCCGAACCGGACACCCCGGTGATCACCACGAACCGGTCGTGGGGAATCTCGAGGGTCAGGTCCCGCAGGTTGTTCTGGCGGGCGCCGACGATGCGGAGAGTGGGGATGCGGGGTCGTTCCATGGGAACCGGAATTATGCGGGCCGGCGCCGGGCGGCACAAGCCCGGTCGGTGGACGGCCCGTGGGTTCCTCGGTAGAATGCCGAGCCGTTCCCGCTGGTTGGCGACCCTAGGGAGGCCCGGCCCATGGATCAGGACTACTCCAAGCGGTTCTACGAGAAGGTCGCGCCGGTATACGACTGGGTGTTCGGCAAGACCATGGACGAGGGACGGCGCGAGGCGGCCCGGCGGGTTCGGCCCGGCGAGCGGGTGCTCGAGGTGGGGGTGGGCACCGGTCTCGGCCTGCGCCACTACCCGTCGGGGTGCGAGGTGCTGGGCATCGACATCTGCCCCCGTATGATCCGCAAGGCCCGGTGGCGGGCCCTGGTGAGCGGCAACGGCTCGCGGATCCTGCTGCGGTGCATGGACGCCACCGCCCTCGAGCTGCCGGACGAGTCCTTCGACGTGGTGGTGGCGCCCTACGTGATCACCACCGTGGGCGACCCGGCCCGGCTGTGCCGGGAGATGCGGCGGGTGTGCCGGCCCGGGGGGCGGGTGGTGGTGGTGAGCAACACCCGGGAGCACGGGGCCTGGGGCGCCCTCAAGTGCAGGCTTTCGCCGGTGATGGAACGGGTGGGGTTCTGCACCGACCTGGACGTGCCCTCGGTGCTGGAGGAGGCCGGGCTCTGGATCGAGGAGGCCCGCCGGGTGAACCTGGGGGTCCACAAGCTGTTCGTGGCACGCAAGCCGCATCTGACCACCGCCTGAACCACGACATCCCCGCCCGCACCGGCCAACCCCCATGGCACGGGTCAAGCCGATCGGCGGACGAGCCGAAAAAAGAAGGAGTGAGCGCGGGTGCGTGCGGGGCACGGGGTCTACCTCCGGCCGGGCGCGAAGCCGGGCATGAGATTCGCCGCGCCCGGCTCTCCGGCGGACCCCATGCCCCCGGAAGCTGTGGCGGCGACTCCGGAGCCGCCCGGCCGCCTAGTGTCACGGTTCGCAAGTTCGTGCATTCCCCGAGGGGGTGGGGCCCCTCCTTCGCTGAACGGCCTCGCAGGGGCCGCCTCGGCGCGGTCCGCTCGGCCGTCGCGCTTCGTCGGAGCCCCCAGCCCCACCGCCGGAATGGATATACTTTTTTGCGGAACGGAACACTAGCCGCCCAGCGGGCCGAAGGCCTGAACTTTCAGGAGACCGGTCGGATCGGTGCGGCCGGGAGGAGGATCGCGGCGATGAAGGGGTGGATGGCACGCGTCGGCATCGCCCTGGTGCTCCTGGGGTCGGGGTTGGTGGTGGCCCGGGCCGGCGTCAACGAGCTCCTGCGGCTGTGGATCCCGTCGTCCTTGGAGTTCTGCGGGGAGCCGGTCCCCCTGGACCGGGCCGACGTGAAGGAGCGGCTGGACCTGGAGTTGGTGGTGGTCCTCGGTGATCCCGTCAGCGCCGCCCTGTGGTTCAAACGGGCTCCCCGGTACCTGCCCGCGGTGGAGGCGGCCCTCGAGGCCGAGGGGCTGCCCCAGGACCTCAAGTACATCGCCGTGATCGAGAGCAACCTGCGGCCCGAGGCCGTGAGCTCGGCCGGAGCCGTGGGGGCATGGCAGTTCGTGCGGGCCACCGGCCGGCTCTACGGCCTGCAGAGCCGAAAGGGGTGCGACGACCGTCGCGACTGGGAGAAGTCCACCCGGGCCGCCCTGGCCCACCTGCGGGACCTGCGGGAGGCGTTCGGCTCCTGGCCCCTGGCCCTGGCCGCGTACAACGCCGGCCGCAGGAGGGTGGCCGACGCCATGGAGAGCCAGGGGGAGGCCTCCTTCTACGACCTTCGCCTGCCCCGCGAGACCGAGCGGTACGTGTTCCGGGCCATGGCCGCCAAGCTCATCCTGGAGCATCCCGACCGCTACGGCATCGAGCTCGAGGGGGCCCGAACCTGGTCGGCCTGGGACACCCGCAAGGTCACCCTGCGGGTCGATCGGCGCCGGCTGCCCGTGGAGGCGGTGGCCCGGGCCGCGGGCCTGGGGTTCCGCCGGCTCGTGGAGCTGAACCCCTGGATCGTGGGAACCGAGCTGGGCAAGGGGAGCTACCAGGTGACCGTGCCGGCCGCCGAGGCCCCGAAGTTTGCGGACCGGCTGGCCCGGTGGGAGGCCGAGCACCCCGAACCCCGTCGGATCTACCACCGGGTCCGGCGGGGCGACACCCTTACCGCCATCGCCCGGCGCTATGGGATCACCGTGGGGCAGATCTGCGAGTGGAACGGCATCAACCGCCGGTCCACCATCTACCCCGGCCAGACCCTGGTTCTGCTGCTGACGGATTGAAGCTCCAGCAGGCCGTGACGCGGCCGCCCCACCCCCCCTCACGCCGTGCCGAAGCCCTGGGAGAGCAGGTGGGGGTCGATGCCCAGGAGCCGGATGGCGTGCTCCCACCGGTCCTCGGGGGGGGTGCGGAACAGCAGGTCTGCCTCGGCCGGCACCACGAGCCAGTCGTTGCGGGCGATCTCCCCCTCCAACTGGTCCGGCGCCCATCCGGCGTACCCCAGGAAGAACAGGAACCGCTCCGGCCCCTCCTCCCGGGCGATGTCCCTCAGGATCTCCAGGGACGTGCCCAGCCTCAGACCGTCCAGCACCTCCAGGGATCCCTCGTAGTCGGGGCCCTCGTACAGCACGAACCCCATCTCGGGTTGGACCGGCCCGCCGTAATGGATGGGCTCATCGGCTCCGCCCTCGCCCTCGATGTTCTGGCCCTCGTAGATCTGGCCCAGGAGGAAGGGGGTCGGCCGGTTGATCACCAACCCCAACGCCCCTTCCTCGGTGTGCTCGCACACCAGGACCACGGTGCGTTCAAAGTTGGGATCGGTGAGCTGGGGCATGGCCACAAGGAAGTGGCCTTTGAGGATCGTGCGGTCGATGGGGCACCTCGCTCGGCGTGACGGCTCAGTCCGCGCCGGGTTCGTAGGGCATGCAGAAGATGCAAGGGGTGTACCCGGCCGCGTAGGCCTCTTCCTTCGTGCGGAAGGTCACCGTGTTGTGGGCCCACTCGATGGCGTGCACGGCGCAGCTGGGCTTCTCGTTGGCCAGGTCGTGGACGTGGCGTTTCCGGTTGGGGTTTGCATCGCCCACGTACCGGGTGGGATAGTTTCGCCTGCGTTGCATGGACGGCCTCCCTCGAGAAACGAACGCGTCGAAGAGGCGTCAAAGCTAGCAACCCCCTTCACCGCGGTCAAGGGCCCGCACGCGGAGGTGCCACGATGAGAAATCCCACCAACCGTTCCCTGAGGTCAGGGATGGGGGCGCTGCCGGGAGTCCTCGTGCTCGTGCTCGGTGTCTCGGCGGCTTGGGGGCAGGAGTACCTGATCCGCCAGCCCACGGAGCCGTCGTCCCAGCCGGTTCACCTGACCCAGCCCGTGGAGGGGGCGGTCGAAGTGACGAACCTGCCGCCGGTGCAGGACGTGCGCGTGACCGGGGGAACCTTGGACGGCCCGGTCACGGTGCAGGGCACGGTGGAGGTGCGGACGAGCGTTCCCCTGCCGGTGGAGGTGACCAAC
>JAADGT010000149.1 GCA_013152215.1 Deltaproteobacteria bacterium | reverse complement strand
CGTCCGCCGCCGAAGGAAGGAACACAGTGACCCGCTCGGCGCCGAACGCCCCGCTCAGGGCGGGCGGGATCTCCCTCGGATCCAACCTACGGAAGCAGTCGTAGGCAGGGTCCACGTCCACCCGCAGGGGACGCCGGTCGAACCATCCCTCCCACCGGGCCCACCGTCCGTCCGTGTCGAGCTCGATCCACCGGGCCCGGGGCACCCCCTCCAGGGTCACGGCCACCGGAATCCGCAGGGGGAAGACGGGGCCGGGCTGGCGTTGGAACACGGATACCCGGAGCTTCCAGCGCCGCCCCCGGCGCACGGCCCGTGCCTCCTGCAGATCCAGGTCCGGGGCGCCGGGCCGGTCCACCCAGGCCCGGAAGAACCCGGCCAGCCCCTCCCCCGCGGCCTGTTCGAAGGCCGCACGCACGTCCTCCCAGGAGGCCCGACGGAACCGGTTTCGCCGGTAGAAGGTGCGCAGCGCGGCCACGAACACCTCGTCCCCGAGCCGGCGGCGGAGCATGTGGAACACCATGAGCCCCTTGCCGTACCCCACGGCCTCGGTGGTCGAGCTGTGCCGGGCGGTGAACTCCCGTAGGGCAAGATCCCGGCCCCGGGAGGCGTAGTCCGCAAACTTCTGCAGGGTGGACTGCCGGTACTCCGCCCCCTGCCCCCGCCCCTCTTGGATCAGATGGTCGGCCAGGTACGCGGTGAGCCCCTCGCACCAGTTGCCGTGTTCGTAGTCCACGAACACGCCGTTCCCCCACCAGTCGTGGAGGATCTCGTGAGGAAACGAGGAGTGCAGGATGAAGGGAAACCGGATGATCCGGGGACCCAGCAGGGTGAAGGACGGCATGCCCCAACCCGTCTCCCAGAAGTTCTCCACCAGGGCGAACTTGGGGTACGGGTACGGCCCGAGCAGCGCGGCGTACATGGCCAGGTAGGAACTGCCGGCTTCCAGGTACTTGCGGGCCAGGGCAAGATCGGGCTGGCGCAGGTACACCTGCATCTCCACCGGGCCGGCGGGCCGCTGGTAGACCGTCCAGGGGCCGGCCACCAGGAAGATCTCGTCCTGGGGCGCCTCGCAGGTCCACCGGGCCGGGCCCTTGCCGGCGGCGTCGCCTCCCCCTTGGCTCACGGCCATCCAACCGGGGGGCAGGTCCACCCGCAACCGGAACGTGACCTCCCCCTCTCCGGTGTCCGGAT
This sequence comes from Deltaproteobacteria bacterium, assembly GCA_013152215.1. Classification (GTDB taxonomy): domain Bacteria; phylum Desulfobacterota; class Deferrisomatia; order Deferrisomatales; family Deferrisomataceae; genus Deferrisoma. The sequence goes on along the minus strand of JAADGT010000149.1, from coordinate 3,219 downwards.
ACCACCCGCTCTCGCCCGACAGGTACACCCCCTCGTCCGAGATGAGCCCTGGCGTGGTTCGGAACCCCCGGGCATACCCTTCGGGTCCGGAAAGGGGATGGCGGATCGCTCCCCAGTAACGGAGCCGGAAGGTGCGGGTGGGCTCATCGAACCGCAGGCGGTACCGGACCCGTATCCCCTGCTCGTCCCCCACGCGCTCGGCCGAGGTGGTCTCGATCCGCAGGTTCCGGTGCAGCCAAAACCTTACCTCAGAGACCGGTGCGGGCAGGGTCACCCGGTCCTCCGCCTCGAGGGTCCCGGCTCCGGGATCGAGCCGCACCCGCAGCTCGTGGTGCACGGTGTCACCGGCCCAGGAAACGGCCGCAAGCCCCACCAGGAACAGGGAGAGGAAGAGTGCGCGCATGGGGCTAGTGTCCCGTCCCGAAACAAAGCATGACACTACCCACCCAAGGCCCTTGCCACGGCCTCCAGGAACTCCCGCTGGCCGAACGGCTTGGCGAGCACCGGATGCTCCGGCCGGGCCAGGTTCGCAGCCAAGTCCTCCCGGCCCGTCACCAGAACCACCGGGAGTTCCGGCGCCACCCCCTGAACCAGTCGGTACACCTGGCCGCCGTCGAGCTCCGGAAGCACGAGGTCCAGCACCAGCAACCCCACCGGCTCGTCCTGCTGCAGGCGATCCAGGGCCTGGAGTCCGGTACGCGCCCGCTCGACCCGGTAGCCCGCGGCCTCCAGCCCCAGAGTCATGAGGTCGGCCACCCGATCCTCGTCTTCGACCACCAGCACGGCCCGGTCGGTGAGAGGATGGGAGGCGGCACCGCCCCCCGCCTTCCGCCCCGTGGGCCGGGTGCCGGGATCTGCCGCCGGAAGCCACAGCCGGAACACGCTGCCCTCGGAACCGGAGGACTCGAGTTCCAGGGAGCCGCCCCACCCCGTCACCCCGGCGTGGGCCTCGGCCAGCCCCAGGCCGGCGCCGTCCCCCGCTACTTTGGTGGAAAGGAACGGCTCGAAAATGCGGTCTCGGATCGCCACGGGGATTCCGGAGCCGGTATCGGCCACCCGGATCTCGATCCCGCGCTCGCTCCCCCGGTCGCTGGACCGGGCCGCGAGGGTCAGGGTGCCCCCGGCCGGCATGGCATCGCGGGCGTTCAGACACAGGTTCAGGAGGGCGGTGGTCAAGAGGGACCGATCGGCCCTGGCCGGGGGCAACCCCGGCTCCACATCCATCACCAAGGTCACCGTTTTGGGGAGCGTGTGGTCCAGCAGCACCCGGATCTCTTCCAAGCACTCCTTCACGCCCACCGGCTCCACCCGCCCTCCCTTGCGACGGGCCACGGCCAGAAGCCGGCGGGTCACCTCTCCCCCCCGGCGGCACAGACCGCTGATCCGCTCGAACTCCGAGTGGGGCACCGAGCCCTCAGGAACCTCCAATCGCCCCACGTAAGCACACCCCAGGATGCTGCCCAGGATGTTGTTGAAGTCGTGGGCCACGCCCGCGGCGAGCCGCCCCACCGCCTCCAGGACCTGGGCGTGGCGGAGCCGGTTTTGGAGGCGTTCCCGCTCCACCTCGGCCGCCCGCTGGAGCGTCAAATCCACCATCTGGCACAGCACGTGGAGGGGGCACCCCTCGGCGTCTCGCACCAGCGCCGCATGGGTCTCCACCCACACCTCCGATCCGTCGGGCCGAAGGTAGCGCTTGCGCAAACTGTACGAGTCCACCTCCCCGGCCACGAGCCGTCTCAGGAACTCCTCGCTGGGCTCCCGGTCCTCGGGGTGGGTGAACTCGGCATACCGTCGCCCCACCAACGCCTCCGCCGTCCGCCCCAGCATGCGGCACAGGGAGGGGTTCACCTGGAGGAACACCCCTTCGGGCGTGGAGAGGCTCATTCCCACCGGCGCCAGCTCGAAGGCGGCCGTCATGTGAGCCTTGGCCTCCACCAAGGCTTCCTGCGCACGCCTCGCCTCGTCGATGTCGCGCACGCTGGCCACCACCAGGTCCTGCCCCGCCACTCGGGCCCGCCTCAGGCACACCTCCACCCAGAACAGCCGCCCGTCCCGGGCCCGCGCCCGCCACTCGAACCGCTGGGGGCCCTCCTTGCTGGCCCGACGAACCCACTCGGCCGCCTCCCGCTGGGAGTAGGGCGGCTCGCCTTCGCTCAGGTCCCCCACCTCCATCCCGAGCAGATCCTCCGCCGGCCAGCCGTAGAGCTCACACGCGGCCCGGTTCACGAACACGATCCGACCGTCGGCCGGATCGTGCACGAACAGGGCCTCTGCCACGGCGTCGAGGAGCGAGGCGTGGAATCCGAACTGCTGGGAGAATGGAGCCGACACGGGGGCCACCCATGGGGTCCGGGACGCTCGTGCGCCCCGAACCCACGCCGGGGCTACTCTCCAGCCGGCGGGGGGGTGAACGTGCGCAGACCGGCTTCCTGATCCAGCATCAGGAGCCCGCGGCCGTCGCCCTCGACCCGCCGGACCTTGGCCAGCCAGGCCGAGAAGTTGGCCTCCTCCTCCACCTGCTCGGTGACGAACCACTGGAGGAAGATCCGGGTGGCGTGGTCGCTCTCGGCGATCGCCAGGTCGGTGATCCGGTTGATCATGCCGGTGACCTTGCGCTCGTGCTCCAGGCCGTACTGGAACACCTCGGTGAGGGAGGCATAGTCGTTCTTGGGCTCGGGGATCGCCGCCATCCGGGCCCGGCCTCCGGCCTCGCAGATGTAGCGGTAGATCTTGTCGGCGTGGGTGAGCTCCTCCATGGCCTGCACCCGGAAGAAGCTGCCGAAACCGGGCAGGTCCTCGGCCTCGCAGTAGGCCGCCATGGCCAGGTAGAGGTACCCGGAGAAGAACTCGTTCTTCATCTGCTCGTTGAGCGCGTCCTGCACCTTCTGACTCAGCATGGAGGTCCTCCTTTCCAGTAACTTGGGCCTTCGGCCCGCTAGGAAGCTGGAAGGCTAGGAGGCTAGGGGAGGCTTGAAAACCTCCGTGATCTCCCAGCGTTCCAAGCATGACCACGCCTCTTCGGCGTCAGCTCACGGTCTCGGGGGGCATGGGGTCTGCTGGAGAGCCGGGCGCGGCCCCTTAGCTCGCCGCGCCCCCCGAACATCCGTAGATTTATCGAATTCCAGGGCCCTCCGCTGTCGCGGCCCGAACAGGCTGCTCCGGCAACGGCATGCGAAGGCGCGGCGATCGGATGCCGCACTCGCGCCCGGCCGGAAGCAG
>JAADGT010000206.1 GCA_013152215.1 Deltaproteobacteria bacterium | reverse complement strand
TTCACGCCGGGGAAGGGTCGGGGTGGCGGGGCGGCCCAGGCCGGAAGCGCCCAGGCCAGGGCCGCGGCGATCGCCAGCCGTCGGAACGGGATCACGTCTCCTCGCCGTTGTGGATCCGGCGCCACAGGGCGGCCAAGCGCTCGAGCTTGCGCATGACCTTGCCGTTCACGGTGCCCTCCGGGTAGGTCCCGTAGGCCGTGAGCTCGCCGGCCGGCAGCCCGGTGAGCAGCTCCATGCCCTGGTCCACGTTCTCGATGGGGTAGATGTGGAAGCGGCCGGCATCCACCGCCTCGACCACCTCGGGGTCGAGCATCAGATGGGGCACGTTGGCCCTGGGGATGATCACCCCCTGGGTCCCGGTGAGGCCCTTGACCTTGCAGGTCCGGTAGAACCCCTCGATCTTCTCGTTGATCCCGCCCACGGCCTGGATCTGGCCCTGCTGGCTGACCGACCCGGTGACCGCCAGGTCTTGGCGCAGGGGGATCTCGGCCAGGGCCGAGATCAGGGCGAACAGCTCGGCTGAGCTGGCGCTGTCTCCCTCGATCCCGCCGTAGGACTGCTCGAAGCACAAGCTCGCCGCGAACGAGATCGGGAACCTCCGGGCGTACCGGGAGCCGAAGAAGCCCTGGAGGATCAGCACCCCCTTGTTGTGGATGCGGCCGCCCAGCTCGCTCTCCCGCTCGATGTTCACCAGGCCTTCCTTGCCGAGGAAGATCTTGGCCGTCACCCGGGAGGGCTTGCCGAAGGAGTAGTCCCCCAGGTCGTACACGGACAGGCCGTTCACCTGACCCACGGCCGTGCCCTCGGTCTCCACGATCAGGGTGCCCTCGGCGATCAGACGGCCGATCCACTCCTCCAGGTAGTTGGACCGGTACACCTTCTCCTGGATCGCCCGGTCCACGTGGGTGGCCCGCACCGTGTCCGCGCCGTCCTTGCGGGCCCAGTGGTTGGCCTCGCGCACCAGGTCGGTGATCTCCAGGTAGTGGGTGGCCATGCGGGATTGGTGCTCGGCCAGCCGGAGCCCGTGCTCCACCACCCGGGCCACCGCGTCCCGGTGGAACGGCAGCAGCCCCTCCTCGGCCGCGTGGCTCGCCACCAGGAAGGCGTAGGACATGCGGTTGTCCTCGTTGAGCTCCATGTCCTCGCTGAACTCGCCCTTGACCTTGAACAGCTTCAGGAAGTCCTCGTCGTAGCGCTGCAGCAGGTAGTAGAGCCAGGGGGTCCCGAGCAGCACCACCTTGAGCCGGGCCGGGATCGGCTCGGGCTTCAGAGTGGTGGTGGAGATCAGCCGGAACTGCTCGCCGATCTCCTCCATTCGGATCCGCTGGTCCTTCAGGACCCGCTTGAGCGCGTCGTAGGCGAAGGGGTTGAGCAGCACGTCGCGCACGTCGAGCACCAGATACCCGCCGTTGGCCCGGTGGAACGCCCCGGGCTTGATCAGGGTGAAGTCGGTCACGAACGCGCCCAACTGCACGTAGTGCTCGATGCGGCCCACCAGGTTGTGGTAGGTGGGGTTCGACTCGTACACCACCGGCGCGTGCTCCAGGTCCCGGTTGTTGACCAGCACGTTGACCTGGTAGCGCCGCACCCGGGCCTCGACCCCGGGCATCCGAAACGGGAACGGCAATCCCTGGGGCTCCGGCGCCCCCGACCGGAACTCGTCCAGGTTCTCCACCACGTCGGCCTCCACGGCCTTGAGGTGCTCCACCACCCCGGGGTGGGACTGGTACTTCTGCACCAGGGCCTCGATCTCGTGGCCCACCGCGGCCAGGGCCACCCGCTTCTCCAGGGCCTCCACCTCGGCCTTGGCCTCCCGGTCGATCGCCTTCACCCGCTCGATGGTCTCCCGGAGCTTGGCCTGGAGCACCCCCCGGGCCTCCCGCACGGCCTGCTTCTCGTCCTCGGGCAGGTTCTCGAAGTCCTCCTGGCTCACGGGGGACCCTTCGTGGGTGTACACCAGGGCAAGGCCCTCGGCGCTTCGCTGCACCAGGAACCCGCGCTCGTTGGCCAGGGACTCCAGCTCCCGGAACGCCTGGGCCTTGCGATCCTGGGCCCGCTTCAGGATGGCGCTCTTCTCCCGCTCGTACCCCTCGCCGGCCAGGGCCTTGGGGATCTCGGTTCGCAGGGTCTGGACCAGCCGCTCCATGTCGGCCCGGAACGCCTCGCCCATGCCGGCCGGCAGCTCGATGGCCCGGGGCCGCTCCTCGTCCGCGAAGTTGTACACGTACACCCAGTCCCCGGGCGCCGGCCGCGACCGGGCAACCTCCTCCACCAGGGCGAGCGCGGTGGTCTTCTTCCCCGCCCCCGGGGGCCCCAGCACGAAGATGTTGTACCCGGGGCTCTCCACCTCCAGGCCGAACTCCAGGGCCCGCACGGCCCGGTCCTGGCCCAGGGGCCTGCGGCGGGGCGGCAGCTCGGCCGTGGTCTCGAACGGGAACTCCCCAGGATCGACGCGTTTCCTAAGCTGCTCGGGTGCCAGGGGCTTGACCATCCGTCGGCTCCTTGGTGGCGAAAACGGTCCGCCATTGTACCGGTTCGTCCCCGGAGGGCAAAGCCCATGGCGCCGGGAGGACTGAAGGGTGGAAATCGGCTCGGCAGGTGCTGGGGGTGGGAAAATTTTTTCTTCTTATGTCTAATAAATGTTACACGAGAAACTTGACGGAAAAAATGCTGCATTAACAAAAAGAAACAATTTTAAACGGATGCAATCTCCTGCGGTGGAGGCACGAGTTTTGCTAAAGCCCGAAATCACAGGGACGATGAGGCCCTTCGGCGGTGGACGACTCACGACCGGGCCTGGAGGCGTTGCCCCTCTTCCTCACGTTTCGATTTCCACCGCGTCCGCGTCACCCCGCACGGGGTGTACCGACTTTCATGCCAGCCTCCTTTGCGTATGGAAGCGTGCTTGACTTCCGCTGTTTGGGTGCTCCCACCACCCAGCGACAACGGGAGGTTGCGGCATGACGGGCCCGGAAGACCCCTACCCAACCCTGACGTTCTCTTGGTGCCCCGAGATCCCAGACCCCGCTGCTGGGTGCGCGGCGGAAGAGCGCCGTGCGGTTCGATCGCTCGCCTGGAATGCGGTTCGAAGGAAGGTCCTATGCCTTTAGTACGAGCCCCGGGCCAGCTTCAGGATGCAAGGGGTCGGGGGCCTCCCTCACCTCCTCCCTGCCCTCCCCGTAGGCTAGGGGTGCGGTGAGGCGAGCCTTGGCGCGAGGGGCACGCATGGAGCCGGAGAAGGGGTGGAGCGGGAAAAGGCGCCAGAGATAGAGAAGCCGCATCGGAGGTCGTGGAGAAAAGGAGGTCGTCATGGGATCGAAGCACGCGGTCCGAAAACTCTGGGGAAGAGGAATCGCCACGCTGTGGACGCTTGTTTTTCTCTTGGCAGGAGCCGCGTCATCCGTTGAGGCCGGCCGGTACACCAGCCCCACTCCCACGCCGTCCAGCATGACGCTGGTCGGATTCGTCACGATCAACGAGCAACCGGCACCCGTGGGGACCGAGGTGGCCGCCTTCGATCCCGACGGCGTGCTGTGCGGGCTCGCCGTGGTCGGAGACCTGGAGGGTGCTCCCCCTGGCGCCTATCTGATGCAGGTGTACGGCGACGATTCGACGACCAGTGATGTGGACGAGGGAGCGGAGGCGAACGACTCCCTCACGTTCCAGGTGTACGACCCCACGAGCGGAATCGTTTACGAGCACGCGGCGCTGAGCTTCTCATGGGCTGGTTTCAGCGCCGAGCCCCCGCTGGGGCAGCCGCCGTCATTTGCGGACCGAGGGGCGTTCGGCCTGAACATCGACGCGGTGGGCGAGGCTGATACAGACCCTCCGGCGCTGTCGGGACTTCAAGACTTGGTAGCCGAGGCCACGTCGCCCTCGGGCGCGGTGGTGACGTTCACGGTGACGGCCACCGACGCGGTGGACGGGGATGTGGGGGTGACGTGCACGCCAGCCTCGGGGAGCACCTTCCCGCTGGGGGCCACCACGGTGACCTGCGCGGCCACGGACGCGGCCGGCAACAGGGCCGAGGGGAGCTTCACGGTCACGGTGCGGGACACCACGCCGCCTGCGGTGACGCCGCCTGGGGACGTGAGCGTGTCGGCCACGGGCCCGCTGACTCCGGTGTCGATCGGCACGGCCACGGCCACGGACGCGGTGGGGGTGGTGTCGATCACGAACGACGCGCCGGCCGGTGGGTTCCCGGTGGGCACGACCGTGGTGACCTGGACGGCCCGCGATGCGGCGGGCAACGAGGGCACGGCCACGCAGAAGGTGACCGTGACGGACGACCGAGGCCCGGTGCTCACCCTGCTGGGCGCAAACCCGATGGAGCTGACGGTGGGGCAGGCGTACGTGGAGCCGGGGGCGACGGCCACCGACAACGTGGACGGGGACCTGACGGGAGCGATCC
>JAADGT010000328.1 GCA_013152215.1 Deltaproteobacteria bacterium | reverse complement strand
CCAGCCCCACCGAAGCAATCCGCATACGTTTTTGCCAAACGGAACACTAGAAAGCCTGAAAGCCTCTTTGATCTCCAAAAGTCTTATCACACCCCCGCCTCTTTGCCACCACCGCATGGTCCGAGGGGCATGGGATCTGCTGGAGCGTCGAATCTACCACACCTTGTCCCTGGGTTCACGGACGCGTCCCGCCCCGTGGCGGTGGCCGGAAGCCCCTTGAGCGATCCGCCCGCCGGGGTACACTGCCGCGAGATTCAACCCCACGGCCAGGAGGTGATCATGCCTGTCGAGATCGGCCCCAAAACCCGGATCCACGACCTGCTCCGGGAGCACCCCCACCTGCTCGAGGTGCTGGTGGCCCGGTCCCCCGCGTTCGCCAAGCTCCGGAACCCGTTCCTGCGGAAGACCATGGGCAAGGTGGCCACCCTGGAGAACGCGGCCGCGATCGCCGGCATCCCCGTGGACGACCTGGTACGCACCCTGCGGGAAGCGGTGTCCGGCCCTCCCCAGGGGCCGGAGGAGCGCAAGGAGGCCCTCAAGGCGATCCTGCGCGAGCTGCACGACGGCGCTCCCGTGGAAAAGGTGAAGGAGCGGTTCCGCCGGGTGCTGGGCGGGGTGGACGCGGCCGAGATCGCGGCCGTGGAGCAGGCGCTGATCGACGAGGGGCTGCCGGCCGAGGAGATCCGGAGCCTGTGCGACGTGCACGTGGAGATCTTCAAGGAGGCCCTGGAGGAGCGGGACCGGCCCCACGTTCCCCCGGGCCACCCCGTGCACACCTACATGAAGGAGAACCGGGCCCTGGAGGAGATCGTCTCCCAGCTGAGCCTGGCCCTGGGCCGCCTGCCCCGGCCCGGAGAGCCCGGCGCGGCCGACGCGCTGCAGACGGCCGCGCCGGAGCTCCGGCCCCTGTTGGACCGCCTGGCCCTGGTGGACGTGCACTACGCCCGTAAGGAGAACCAGCTCTTCCCGGCCCTCGAGGCCCACCACTTCACCGGCCCCACGCAGGTCATGTGGTCCATCCACGACGACATCCGGGGAATGATCAAGGCGGCCCGCCAGGCCCTCGACCGGGGGGACCCCCAGGCGTTCCGCACGAACCTGCTCGACGCCCTCAAGGCGATCCGGGACATGATCTACAAGGAGGAGCACATCCTGTTCCCCGCGAGCCTCGACCTGCTCTCCCACGACGAGTGGGTCCGCATGGCCCGGGGCGAGGCCGAGATCGGGTTCGCCTGGGTCGAGCCCGACCCGGGCTGGCCCGATGCGGAGGCGCCGCCCCCTGAGGAGGCGCCCTCCGGGGCCGCGGCCTCGCCGGAAGACCTCACCGAGGGCCCGGCCGCGGTCCGCCTCGACACCGGCCGGCTCACCCCCGAGCAGATCAACCTGATCCTCACCCACCTGCCCGTGGACGTCACCTTCGTGGACGCGGACGACCGGGTGGCCTACTACTCCGAGGGGCCCCACCGGATCTTCCCCCGGAGCCCGGGCATCATCGGCCGCGAGGTGCGCAACTGCCATCCGCCCAAAAGCGTGCACCGGGTCAACATGATCCTCGACGCCTTCAAGGCCGGGGAGCGCGACAGCGCAGAGTTCTGGCTCCAACTGGGCGGGCGGTTCATCCACATCCGCTACTTCGCGGTGCGCGACGCGGCAGGCCGCTATCAGGGCACCCTTGAGGTGAGCCAGGACGTGACCGACATCCGAACCCTGGAGGGCGAGCGCCGGCTCCTGGACTGGGAGTGACCCCCGGAAGCCCCTGCGCTCAGCCACAAGCCCCCCAGCAGCCATCCCCCCGCACACCGCCCCCTCGCCGAACCGACCGACGGCGGCCGGGGACGGGCCTGATCCTGGCCCGAAGATTGCTTGGTCTCTGCCGGGGGACGCCCGATGCCCGTTCCCCACCCCTAAGACCGGAGCCCAGGTGGAGACATGACGACCGACACGACAGAAACGGTGACAGGCTCGGGCATCGCGCCCGGGGTGACCCAGGGAACCCTGCGTTTTTTCGCGCCCGCGGCAGAGACGCCCCGCGCCCCCGCGGCCAAGGGCGAGCCCGAGACGGAGATCGAGCGGTTCGCGCAGCACGTCACCTCGTTGATCGAGGACCTTCGCGAGACGGTGGCCCGGCTGGGGGACGACCCGGCCTCGCCCGGGGCCGACATCCTGCGAAGCCACATCCTTCTGCTGGAGGGCTCCTCGTTGCGCTCCCGGGTCGAGGAGACGATCCGAAGCTCCAACCTTGCGGCCGAGGCGGCGGTCGAGCACGCGATCGAGGAGATCGTCCGCGTGTTCGAGGGGTCGGGCAACCCCGTGCTGGTCGAGCGGGCGCCCGATCTGCGGGACCTGGCCATCCAGCTCCGCCAGAGGCTCGTGGGCCAGCGGCCGTCGCTCCTCGCCGGGCTTCCCCAGGACCCGTCGGAGTGCATCCTGGCCACCAGGGAGCTGCTGCCTTCCCTCGTGCTGGAGGCCCACGCCCGGGGCGTGCGGGGCTTCGTGGTGGACAGGGGGACTCCCCTGTCCCACGGGGCGATCCTCGCCCAGTCGTTCGGTCTGCCGGTGCTGAGGGTGGCCCGCCTGGAGACCCTCTGGTCCCTGGACGGTTCCCGGGTCCTTCTGGACGCCGACCGCGGGGAGCTCCTGGTGGAGCCGGCGCCGGCGGACCTGGCGCCGCGGCTCGCCGAGGTGCCCCCCGTGCCGGTGCCCGGCCCCGAGCCTTCGTCCCTGGCCCGGGTGTGGCTCAACGTCATGGATCCCGACCAGCTCGTGGGGGTGGACTGGACAGGGGTCGAAGGCGTGGGGCTCTACCGCACGGAGATGCTGTTCTTGGGTGGACGTGGGGGGATGCCCAGCGAGGAGGAGCAGACGCGGGCGTACCGAGCCCTGTTCCAGCGGTGTGCCCCGGGCCGGGCCACCGTGCGCACGCTGGACATCGGCGGAGACAAGGCCCTCCCGTACTTCTCCCTCGGCCCCCAGGACAACCCCGCCCTGGGGCTCAGGGCCCACCGGATCTACCGCTTTCACCCGGAGATCCTGCTCACCCAGGTCCGGGCGATCCTTCGGGCGGCGGCCGGATTTCCCGGGTTGCGCCTGCTGTTCCCCATGATCGAGTGCATCGAGGAGTGGCGGTTCGTCCAAGGCCTCGTGGACCAGGCCGTGGACTCGTTGGCGGCCGATGGGATCGAGTTCCAGGATCGGTTCGAGCGCGGGGTGCTGGTGGAGACCCCCTCGGCCGTGTGGTCGTTCCGGCGCCTGCTCGAGGCGGCGGACTTCGCGAGCGTCGGCACCAACGACCTGATCCAGTACCTGTTCGCGGTGGACCGTTCCAACCTCAACGTGCTGCGGACCTACGGGCCGGAGCACCCCGTGGTGCTCCAGGTGCTGGCTGCGCTGGCCCGGGACGCGAAGAAGGCGGGAAAGCCCCTTGCGATCTGTGGGAAGGCCGGCAGCGACCTCGCTCTGCTGCCCGTTCTGATCGGGCTGGGCATCACGGACCTGAGCGTCCCCATCAACCGGGCACAGGCGGTCCGGGCGCGCCTGGCCACCCTGCGGCTCCGGGACTGCCGTCGGCTGGCCCGGGAGTGCCTGCGGGCCGAGACGCCCCACGAGGTGCTCGAGCTGCTGGGCCGGCCGGGGAGCCCCCCGGGCCCCGACGTCGTCGCTCCCCGGGGCGCCGACTGGGTGGATCCGGTGTGCGGCATGGCGGTCCACGCCGAGGGGAACCCCCTCACCACCGTCCGCAACGGCCGGCGCTTCTACTTCTGCTCGCCGGAGTGCCTCGAGGCCTTCCTGCGCCAACCCGCCCCCCCTGATACCAAGTTGCGTTCGAAGCTATCGGCCCCCTGAACCGGCGGGGCAAGGGGTTTGCCGGAGAGCCACGCGCGGCCGTATCAGTGGACAGAGTTCAGTAGACGGAGGACAGGGGAAGGCTAACGGAGCTGTCCTCTGTCCGCTGAAATCTGTCTACGGAACCCCTTGCCCCTCCCTCCGAGGTGACGCGCCTATTTTGCCGCCGGGTTGATAGCCCGCTCCCCCGAGGGCTCTCTGTTTGAATGCAACTCGGTGTCAGGCCCCCAACCTGCTGTGGAAGAAGTTGTAGAACGGGGTGAACACCAGCCCGATGTAGGCGCCCCACAGGAAGCTCTCGACGAAGCCGATCGCAAACCCCGTCGGGGTGAGCCACCGGAACCCGGGGAGCACGGACTCGAGGAACGCAGTCATGTGCAGGCTCTCGGGCACGATCAGCCCGTACAGGATGCAGACGAGGTAGCTGAACAGGGTGAACGAGCTGAGGGACCAGGTCACGACGCGGATGTTGAGCATGGCGCTTCTCCTATGGAGGGCCGAAAGGGGGCGGCCGTGGTGCCGGGAGCGAGCCTGGCAACGGATGAGCGCTCTCTAGCATCCCCGGCGGCGCTTTCCGGCCGGAACCTCCTTGGGCT
>JAADGT010000157.1 GCA_013152215.1 Deltaproteobacteria bacterium | reverse complement strand
GGTCGGGGGACGGGGGGGGGGCGGTGGGGACGGCGACCCGGTCTGGCCCAGCTCTCCCCTAAGGCGATCCACTCCCTGGAGCAGCCGGCTCACCGTGTCGGGGCCGAACCCCCCGGCCTCTGCCTCCCGGAGCAGGTTCTCGAGCTCGTGGGCCTGGCGGCTGACCTCTGCCAGGCCCACCATGCGGGCGCTCCCCTTCACGGTGTGGGCCAGGCGCATGGCGCTGCGGTGCGCCTCCCGATCCGCGGGGTCCTGCTCCAGCTGCAGGAGCCTCTGCCCCAGCCGCTCCAGGAGCTCCTCGGCCTCCTCGAGGAAGATCTTGACGTACTTCTCGTCCACCGGCATGGGGGATCAGACCGTGAACCCCTGCGCCCCCAGGTTCTCCTGGGCCAGGTGCTTCAGCCGGCGGGCCAGCTCCTTGAGGCTGATCACCGCCTTCTCCACCTGCTCGGCCGACCGGTTCACCTGCACGGCCACGTCGTTGATGTCGGTGATGGTCAGGACCAGCTGCTCCCCGGCGGTCGCCTGCTGCTGGGTGGCCACGGTGATCTCCTTGGCCGACTCCTTGGTCTGGCGCACCAGCTCGAGGATCGTCTCCAGGCTCTCACCGATCTGATCCACCCGTTCGGCCCCCGCACGGACGGTGGTCGTTCCCTTCTCGGTGGTGAGCAGGGTGGTGTTCACCGAGTTCTGGATCTCCTCGACCAGGGCCTTGATCTGGCCGGTGGCCTCCACCGTGCGTTGGGCCAGGCGACGGACCTCGCCGGCCACCACCCCGAACCGCTTGCCGTGTTCCCCCGCGCCGGCCGCCTCGATGGCCGCGTTGACCGCCAGCAGGTGGGTCTGCTCGCTGATCTCGTCGATGATGTCCACGATGCCGCCGATCTTCTGGGACTTCTTCCCCAGGTCCATCATGGAGGCCGCGATCGCGCCCACCTGTCCCTTGACCTCCTTCATGCCGGCCACGGCCTCCCGCACCGCGTCGCGTCCCCGCACGCAGGCGTTGAACGTCTCCTCCGCCACCTGTTCCACACTCTCCACGTTGGCCGAGATCTCGTTGGAGGTGGCCGCGATCTCCTCGGCCGTGGTGGTGGCCTCTTGCACGGCCGAGGCCTGCTCGGCCGCCCCGCTCGACTGCTCCATGGCGATGGTCACGAGGTTTTCGCTGGATCGGTGCAGATCCTCCACCGCCTCGGCCAGGGCCGCGGCCACCGACGAGGACCGTTGGAGGCTCTCCCTCAGGTGCGAGCGCAGGGTGTTGAGGTGACCCCCCAGCCGGGCCATCTCGTCCTCGCCCCGGATCGTCAGCTCACGGGTGAGGTCGCCGCCGGCCATGCGCCGGGCCGCCTCCTCCAGACGGTACACCGGTCTGAGCACCAAGAGACGCAGGCTCCCCACAACCACGGCCACCACCACCAGCACGGTCAGGGCGAACAGCACCAACAGGCGGTTGCGGATGCCGGAGAGCTGGTCCTCGAAATCGGAGAAGTCGAACCCGATCAGGATCGCCCCCAGGTAAGGGCCGTCGGAGGTGTGACAGGTGCTGCAGACGCCCTGGTTGTGCAGGGGCACGGCGTTGATCACGTGGCCGGACCGCCGGATCTCCAGCAGGCCGGTGGCGCCCGCACCGGCCTGCACGAGCCGGGCGATCTCGGGGTCTTCGAGTTTCTTGCCGATCTCGTTCGGCCTGCCGCTGTAGCGCACCGTTCCGTCGGGCTGCACCACCCGCAGGGCCTCGATTCCCGCGGTGGACACCGCGTTCTCGAGGATCTTCTGGAGTTCCTCCATCTTGCCCTCCACCATGGAGAACAGCAGCGTGTTGTACACGAAGGTGGCGAACCCCTGGTTGGTGCGTTCCTGGAGCTCGATCACGGTCCGCCGCTGCACCCAGGCGGTGTAGGCGCTGGCCAGCCCGAGCAGGATCACCATGACCACGGCCGTGGAGACCGCGATCTTCGTGGACAAGCTCTTCCGGAACGAGCCGATCATGGATCTCTCCTTCACTTTCTGCTAGGACGCTAGGAGGCTTGAAAACCTCACGGATTCTCATGCGTTCTAGGAATCACCATGCCTCTTTGCCTCTACACTCACGGTCCGGGGGGCATGGGTTTCAGGGGCCAGAATTCAGAAGTCGGAAGACAGGGGGGAAGCCCGCTCGCCGTTTCGGGCGCATCCTTTCCCGCGGGCAGTCCAACAGACCGCCTTATCCAGGATCTCCTGTCTTCTTCCAACTGGCTTTCGATCCGGCGGTCAAAGCCCAGGGTGCATGGGGTCTACCTCCGGCCGGGCGCGGCCCCTAAGCTCGCCGCGCAGCGCCTCCGGCGCCCGGACCGCGAAAGGGTCCCCTTGCACGCACCCGTGATGAAACCAACTCCCATGTCTTGTGCCTGCGCGGCGAATCTCAACGCTCGGCTTCGCGCCCGGCCGGAGGTAGACCCCATGCACCGCACGCTGCGCTCGGACCGAGACGTACACAAAGTCTGTACCCTGCATCGCGGCCGACGGAGCTGTCCTCTGAAATCCGCGACCTCATGAGACCCCATGTCCCCAAAGCCTTGGCGAGGTCTCAGGAGCCGCCCGGCTGCCGCCGGTCATCGGGCACGGCCGAGCCCCGCACGAGCCCATCCGGGTCGAGCACGGTCACCGGTTCCTCTTCCTCCGCCTGCCACTGGCCCTTCACGGTGTTCTCGGGCGCACCGGCCCACGGCGCCTCGATCGGCTGGACCTCCTCAGGGGGCACCGGCACCACGTCCACGATCCGGTCCACGGTGAACGCGGCCCGCAGATCCCCGCTCGCCACCAGGACCAGATAGCCCCCCGGGCCGCCGGGGGGCTCGGGGATGGCGAGGAACCGGTTCGTGTCCACCACGGACACCACCTCCCCCCGCACCCCGGCCACACCCAGGATGAACTCCGGCAGCCCGGGCAGGCGGGTGATCCGGGGCCGCCGAACCACACCGCGGCCCGCCTCGGCCGGCAGCGCGAACCGGCGTCCACCGGCCTCGAACACCAGATGGGGGCGGCCGCCGGTCGGATCCTGGGCCTCCTCCTGGTGCTCCCAGTACTCCGACCGCAGGGCCTCGAGCCAGGCGGTCAGATCCGTGCGAGGAGACGTCACGGCTCATCCCTCCTTTCCGGGATCTGCAGACCGGACTCGAGGATCTCGGCCACCGCCCGCGCCTCCATGCCGCCGGTCATCCATCGAGGCACCTGCAGGCCCGACCGCAGGGCCCGCAGGGCGCGACCCGCCTCGGCTGCGGCTGCGGTCCGGTGGCCCCGGCGCAGCAGGATCCACGCCCGGTTCACCCGGGCCATGACGAGGCCCGGATCCTTGAGGAGGGCCTCGTCGTACCGGATCAAGGCCCCGGCGTCGTCGCCGGAGCGTTCTTGCAGGAGCCCGCACAGGTAACACGCTTCGGCCGGAGCCGACGGGGATGCCGCGGCCTGGCGGGCCGCCACGAGGGCCTCCTGTTCTCGCCCCTCGTTGGCGAGGAGCAGGGCCTGGCCCACCATACCGCGGGGGTCGGTGGGGTCGGCTTCCAGGAGGCTCTGGAACCGTTGCTGGGCCTTCTCGAACTCTTCCACGTCCAGCAACGCCAGGCCCGCCCGGTAGACGGCCTCCAGGTCGTCCGCCGCGCCCGCCCGGATCCGGCTGGAGGCTGCGGGGTCGGGTTGGGTCGACGGGGCCGCGGCCAAGCGGCGGTAGTAGAAACATCCGGCGCATCGGACCGGTTCCAGCTCGGGCCTGCGGGGCCAGATCGTCTCGGAAGGGCCCAGGAACAGGGCCCCGTCGGGCTCCAGGGAGGACGAGAGCAGGTCCACGGTCTCGGCCACGGCCTCGGGGCGGAAATAGATGAGGGTGTTGCGGCAAAACACGGCAGCGAACGGGCCGCTGCGCCGTACCCATTCCCGGGTGTCCGGAGCGAGCAGGTCCCGGCGCTCGAACCGGACCATCCGCCGGAGGTGGGGCGGGACCTCCCAGTCGTCCCCCCGGGGGCGGAGGTGCCGGCGCAGGACCTCGGGTGGGATGTTACGGACGGCCCGTTGCCCGTAGCGCCCCTGGCGTGCCCGGGCGAGGCTCGGCGCGTGGTTGTCGGTGGCCACGATCTCCACCGGTGCCTCGGGCCCGAGCACCTCGACGCACGCGATGGCCAGGGAGTAAGGCTCCTCGCCGGAGGCGCAGCCGGCCGACCAGATCTTCGCGGGTCGGCCCCGCAGCCGGGGGAGCACCTCGGTCATCAGGGCCGTGAACTGGCCGGCGTGTCTCCAGAAATGGGTCTCGTTAACGGCGAGCAGCAGGGTCAGGGCGTCGAGCTCCTGGGCTCGGAAGCGGGCCGAGGCGAGGCGGCGCAGGTAGGCCTGGGCCGTGGGCAGCAAGCGGGCCACCAGCCGAACCCCCACGGCCTCCGCCAGGGCCCGGCGCCGGTCGGCCCGGATGGCGAGGCCCCGGTGCTGCTC